>NZ_CP036200.1:2100000-2225000 GCF_004295345.1 Shewanella maritima
ACACGACCTGGAATGTGATGACCTATCACCACCCAGCGGCGCATCTTCATGACTTTTTCGAGATATTTTTCCATTCATACATTATAAAAGCTGACCTTTTAAACAGACTTGTTTGAGATCACGTTTCTAAGCTTCATATTGATGAAGTTAAAAAATTTACAATGTCATCAAGTAAGTTTTCTAATAAAAACGCGACGTAAGCGGCAATAACTAACAATCATTCTCAACTGAACCTTTACCCTGATACAGTCGGGTGTTAACATTGCTGATAATGAAAATGATTATCAATTAATTGCTAGTTACTAATATAGCTTACGCTGGAGGTATCGAATGAATTGCTATATCCATAAAACGGACAAACGTTTACGGGTTAGATCTGATTTTATTCGTAAAAATCCTTTGGAAGTTGCCAAACTGATTGAACAGCTTGAAGAAGTCGATGCTGTGCAACACATTAAGCACCAAAAATACGCAGGCTCTGTGGCTATCACCTTTGATGATCAAGAAATTAGCTGTGATGACCTGCTAGAGATTTTGCAAAGCCATCAATGGTTGCAAGAAGAAGGAAAATCATCTTTTGTTGAAAGCGCGGTTGTTGCTGGTACTAAAACCCTAGTTAAAGGCATTACAGGTATCGCCCTTTCACGTCTAGTTGGCCCTTCAATTAGCCGAGTGATCATGAGCGTATAGCGTCAAACTAGTAAGTTAGACACCCAAATTCATACAAAAACGCCTAGATAAGTACGTCACTTATCTAGGCGTTTTTGTATCTGGAACTGTTTTATACCAATTGGGATAAATAAGTGATCAGAGATTAAACTTCTTCATCGCGCACTTACAGTTGCCGCCCATTCTGGCTGGGCACTTTTTACAAGGTGGAGATTTAAGTGGCACTTGCGCAATGGCAATGCGCCCTGCAGCATTAGCTGAGCTTGCAGAGTGAGTAGCGGTATTCGCTGCGGCTATGCTTGAATTGGCAGCGAGGTTAGGTGTTGGGGTCACGCTGCGGCGGCTGATAGGCATTGAAACCGCGCCATCATTTAGCCAAGACATCACAGGATTAAGCGGTTGGATAAGCTCAGATACCATAGAGCCAATAACCTGCTCAGACAATTGTCCGACTTGCTCACGCAATTCAGGGTCCATCGCAGCAATAGCGCCCGGGTTTGCTGTCAGCGCATTCAGTTGCTTGAGTGACTTATTGGTCAGCTTCTGCGATTTCTTTTGTAGCTTCTGTGACTTTTTGTGGAGCTTCTTGAGCTTTTTAAGCGCACTCTTCGAACCCATGTGACTACCTTAACCCTATAATTTCCTTGCTCATAACCATTAGCAAGCCTTCTGTGAGGCTTAGATTGGGCTACCTCAACCAAGCTAAAATAGCAAAATTTACATGGTAAATAAATATGATTCTCATTTACCAGTGTAATTCGTATATTAGTGATATTAGATGAATAGGTTAAATAAAAAGAGTATTAAAAAAATAGCAATACGTGCCTACAGCCCTGCATGTCACCCTGAGATTGGCGACAAAATTGTTATCTGCCAAAGAACTACATAAACTGAATAGGCGCGCTTTCGCTTCACTTAATTTGGATACCCACAATGAGTATGTCCACTCGCACTAAACAGCTAGCCCTCTTTCTTGATGTCGTTCAGCAAGGTTCGTTTTCTAAAGCTGCTGCATTACATGACATGGACAACTCGCAACTATCTAAGCAAATCAAAAAGCTCGAAGCAGACCTAGGCGTACAATTACTCAACCGCTCGACCCGCTCGTTTTCGCTCACTTCAGCCGGTGAAGAAATTCTTGAACAAACAAGGTTACTGGTGGAGAACCTTACCCAAATCCAAAACATTGCCGACGGCTATCAGTCGCAACTGCAGGGAAAAATCCGCATCAGTGCTGGGATATTTTTCGGTCAGGAATATATTCAACCTGTGGTGACCAAGTTTATGCAGGCATACCCCAATGTGCAGGTCACACTGGCACTGGATGACAAACCAACTGACATTATTAGCGACCACTTTGATGTGACTTTTCGCATGGGTAAGTTGTCTGAATCTAACCTAATTGCTCGCAAGATTGCTAACACTCACTTTGCTATTTTTGCATCTAACAGCTTTATTGAACGCCACGGTGAACCGAAAACGCCAGATGAGCTAGTTAAATTACCAGCAGTGGTGTATAGCAATGCTCACGCCCTACTCAATACTTTCTGTATTAGCCCAACACCTGAGTCTGACGAGCTACAAGACTATAAGATGCAGGCTTGCTACAAGGTCAATGATGTACGCTCTATGATGCAAGCGGTACAAAACGGCATTGGCTACTGTGTAGTGGATTTATTCAACCTAGACAAGCCAATTAGCCAAAGCGGTTTAGTGCCTTTACTCACTAATCACAAGTTGTCGACTATGGGCACTGGCATCTACGCAATTTACCCGCATCGTAACCCAACGCCCATCGTCAAAACCTTTATCGATGCAGTGCAAGAGCACATAGGTAACCCACCAATTTGGGTGAGCCATGTCACAGATTACAAACACATGTATAGATGAACGTTTATTTCCACTGCTAGCTAAGTAAAAATACGCCACCAAAAGCTAGGACAGTAAACTAAAGCAGGAAGGACTCAATACCCGCATAAAGCTTGAGTCTAGTGTCATGCCACTCGGCCAAAAGCAACAGAGGTCATGCAATGCCACAATGCCGAGTTAATTTCTATCGAGCCTGTCGATTCACCCTGGTTGCACTGTTACTTTCCAATCTCACAGCTCAAGCACAGGCTGAATATTCAGCTGTATCAAAGACTGAAAGCTTACAATTTAATGGGATAACCGATCTCTCAGAGCAGCAAGTGGGAAGAATTGTATTTAAGCAGATCAGCGAGCAACTTGAACTACCTGTAAATGTTGAGCTTATTCCAGCCAAACGCGCCGAGCGTGAGGTCAACCTTGGCGATGCGGCCGGTGAAATCATGCGCATCTATGCTTATGGTGTCGACAATAGCAATGTTATTCGCGTGCCCACACCCTATTATTCTCTTAAAACGACTGCCTTTGCGTTAAGAGATAATCTGCATGCCCAGCATTTAGTCAACAATATTAATCAAGCTAACATCGGCCTAGTGCACGGCGGCAAACACACATCGCATTATGTTCATTCTGCCAAAAGTGTTATTCAGGTAAGTTCAACCGAGCAGATGATGAAGTTAGTGCGCTACAAGCGTGTAGACCTGGCGCTGACCAGTTATCTTGATGGCCTGCAGTTTCTTAAGCACAATAGCATCCACTGTATTGTGCCGTTAAAGTATGATGTCGCTAGTCATAATCTGTATATCTACCTCAACCACCAGCACGCCGATTTAGTGCCGTTATTTGATGACAAAATCAAGCAACTCAAGCGCACTGGCCAGCTTGCCAAAATGATCAGCGACGCCGAAGCACAAGTATTGGCTATGCAATAACTCCCTCACTCTCCACGCTATTTTACTTAACCTGTTGACGCATTGAGCAACGCCAACTAGCTTTAAGTTTAGAACTTTACCCCACTATCGAATCTCGTTAAGGCACTAACCCAATGAAGGCTAAGGACGCCACTAGCTTTACTCTTGCTCACCAGCTAATGACTTTCACACATAAGCGAATGAAAATCTCGTACAAACACTTTCTCGCCTTGTTATGTGGTGCATGTTATCTCTTTAGTCCAGCGCTATTTGCCAACACCTTGCACTTCAAAGGTATTGAAGACCTGTCGGAGCAAGAAATTGGTTATGTTGTCTTTAAACAGCTCTGCCAAGAGATGGGACTCAAAGTCGATATAGAACTGCTACCTGCAAATCGCGCTGAACGAGCTGTGTCAGCAGGGCTTGCTGCAGGGGAGATAATGCGGATTTATTCGTATGGCGAAAACAACGATCAAGTGGTACGGGTTCCAACACCTTACTACGCCCTCAAAACAACCGCATTTGCGTTGGCAAACAATGATGAAGCTCGTGATCTACTGTACAAACTCGAGCAAGCCAACGTTGGCATAGTGCGCGGGTAAAGCACACCATGCGATACATGGAAGAGAGCAAACAAGTCATGCAGGTAATGTCGACGCAGCAACTTATCGAATTGCTCAGAATGAAGCGCATCGACTTTGCCATAACCAGCTATGTTGACGGCATGCAGTTTCTCAACAAAAACCTGATCACTGATATTCAGCCGATGCAGCCTAACCTTGCCAATCACAACCTGTATATTTACCTCAACAAACGCTACGCCAGTCTAGTGCCAATGTTTGATGACAAAATTAAACAGCTGCATTTATCAGGCAAACTCGATTTAATGATCCGCGCCGCTGAAGATCAAGTGATGAACTTTGATTAGGCTCTCTCCTCAAAGCTCTTGTAACTGGAGCTGTTGTAACTAAGGTATGAAATTACCGTCTAAACTCTTCTTGCAAGTTAGCACTCGTTCAATAATCAACTAAGCTGTAATCACTCAATACTAATGCTCAAGCCTTGCTGCAAAGCGCAGAGAAAGGCTCAGCATATATGTCGCTTACATTTAAGCACACAGTTATGAACATGAAGTTCGCTAGTTAGATTAAAGGAATAATGATGAAACGCTTAATCTCTCAACTCAGCATTGCCATAGCGCTCACCCTACCATTCACGGGGCTCAGTCATGCAGAGCCATTTACGCCACTCACAGATGAGCAGCTCGACATGCTCATTGAGCTCAATTTGTCGCAACTGAAAAAGTCTAACAGCATCAAAACTACAGCTAAGTGTACTGGCTTGAGTGAGCAGCAACTTATTAGCGCATTTCAACACACCATGAAAACTTGCCTCAGCCAGTATGGTATCGACGAGCATCAAATGAACGCCTGCATGCAACAAGAAATGAAAAAGGTCACAGGGCTATCTGATGCAACCATTGCTGAGTGCGATGACAGTGACTCTAGAGTTCAGCATGAGCAACAAAAACAGCACCTGCTAGATAAAATTGACGAAATGGAGCAACGATTAATGCAACTTCAACGCAGTGCACCACTTGGTGACGCCGATGAAGAGGTTACGCAACTGGCCCACACCAGAAATACACTCGACCAGTACCAGGCCAAATTAAGTATGTTAGAAGATCAAATGCGCTACAGCGACTTGTCAGCTAATGAAATGGCCCTTGAAAAGCTGTATCAAACATTGGGCAGCAATGATCCTACGCCCGCTCAAGAGCAACAAATGAAACACCTAATGGACTTGATCGCGAAAGAGCAGCAAGCAGAAGTAAATGAGTTGCAGCAGGTATTAAGTGTCACCCAGTAACCATTCATCAAAAAAGCCCCGCTAGTTTTAGCAGGGCTTTGAGATTGTTTAGTGTCAATTTTACCAACTGAAACTTTAGTTATTTCACCGCGTCTTCAATATCGCTATCTGGATACAGCTTATTCCACCATTGTGGTTGATCTTTTAGGTGTAAATCGAACCATGCAAGTGTGGCATCCCACCAGTCAAAGCGCGCTTCGCGGCCATTAATATGGTGGTCTTGACCATTAAACTCAATCAATTCAACTGGCTTATCTAACAGCTTAAGCGCAGTGTACATATAGTGGCTCTCGCCCACAGGTACGTTGGTGTCGGCATTGCCGTGTAATAACAGCATAGGAGTGGTGATCTTGTCGGCATGATATAGCGGGCTATGCTCGACATACATGTCGCGATTATTCCAAGGGAAACTACCTTTGGTTGCTACGCCAGAATAAGCATAACCCCACCAGCCATGACCCCAGTACGACGACAAATTACTGATCCCCGCATGCGACATAGACGCAGCAAAGATATCTGTTTTAGTCGCTAAATACATGGTCATAAAGCCGCCGTAAGATGCGCCCATATTACCGACACGTTTAGGGTCTACAAAGCTGTGAGCATCAAGGAATTTCTGCGTGCTTTCAATAATGTCGTCAGCCGTGTACTCACCCCATGCGTTAACATGGCGACCACTGAACTTTTGCCCATAACCTGTCGCGCCTGTTGGCTGTAGCACGTACACCACATATCCTTGCGCCGCCCATAGGTTGAATGGCCAACGACCTGTAAAGTTACGACTTACTGGTGAAGTACCGCCATAGTAATAAACTAGTGCTGGGTACTTTTTGTTAGCATCGAAATCAACTGGCAGGTATACGCGACCATCGATGTTAACGCCGTCTTTGTTGGTCACATCAAAGTCTTTAATCTCACCTAGGCGAGTGTTGGCATACTCAGACTTAACACTGTCAAACAGTTTGGTCTTTTTGCCTGACTTCATAAAGTAAGCTTGCTGCGGCACAGTTGCCGAATTACCGGCGAACGCCAGTACAGGCTTAGACTGATCGGCTGCCACGCTAAAGCGATTAACCATATCAAGGCCGGCTTTTAGCTTTTTAAAGCTGCCTCGGCTGATATCAAACACATATAGCTGAGCGCGATCGCCCTCAGTTACACGTACAACTAGGTCGTCATTACTAAGCTTTTGCGCGCCGCCAATAGCTGGGTCAAAATCTTTACTTAACGCTTTAACTTCACCAGAGTTACTACGCCAGTACAATTGACCGTCATAGTTGTTCACCACAACTGACTTATCTTGCACGCCCAGGCCATTCATAAAGTCTGGGCCAGCCATCATGTACATACCATCTTCGGTATACATGGCATCATTTAAGGTGCGATATTCACCAATCTTGGTTTCTTCAAGGCTTGCTACATCTAGCTCAAACAACTGTGATAGCGTGTGTGCAGGTTGCTTATAATCAACCGGATAGCGAGTCAGCAACAGCTTGCCACGCTTAGCATCACTATCAACCAGATTGCTGCTTAGCTCACCTTGAGTAAGCTGGCGCATAAAACCTGAGTCGACATCTAATAGGTAGATTTGGCTATTGTTACGCCAGTAGGTCCAGCGATCTTCTAACGCTTTAAAGCGCTTATTGGTTGCCTTGTCATCGGCTTTAAATGGCTTTTGCCAGCTAAAGAGTAAATCGTCGCCATACCAGTTTAGGCCTGACACGCCTTCAAGCTCGCTAGCAAGCGTCTTAATGCTGATATCTTTAATGTTTAGCAGTTGCACTTTGCCATCAGCGACAAAAGCGAGCTGCTTACTGTTATCTGACCAAGCCGTGCTAGCTGGCAGCGTACCTTGCCAGCGATACAAGACTTCTTTACCTGAAACCTGCATTAACTCAGTAACTTTAGTCGCCTTGCCGTCACCGCCAGGTAAGTATTCAGTGGTGGTTTGCAGTAGGTATTTACCATTTGGCGACAAGCTTAAGCTGCTGACCACTTTCGAGTCGAATAATTGCTCGTACGATACGCGGTGTGAGTCTGTAGTGTTAAAGCTTGGGCTATCAACGTCAGACTTACCTTGCCAATCTAGGCTAAACTCAGTGTCTGCAACACGTCCATCAGCCAGTACTAGCACCTGATAATCACCGGTGCGCAAGTCTAAATCGACTTTGTCGTCAGCCTTAACTAGCTGACCGTTAACATAAACCTGTGGCTTCTCAAGCCCGGCAATGGTTAACGTACCTTGGGTATAACGCTCTGTGCTTAACTGCAGTCGGTAAGCTAACCAACCCGCATCAGATGCTGCAGCTTTGCTGGCATTAGCCCAATCAAAATCTTGACCAAAAAGCTCAATACCTTTAGCGCTTGAGCTTAGTGAGCTAACTAAATTGCTGCGCAAACTATCAGCATGAGCACCAGCTGATAGTGGCTGTGACGTAGAAAAATTAACTGGGCCTAGGCGTTGGATATTGGCTTTGTCGATTGCAGCACCGTGGCTGAAACTAGAAAACGCCAAAGCGAGGCTGGCACACACTAGTGAGACGGCTTTCATGGGGCATCCTTGTTGTTATCAATAGCAATCTTCTCGACTGCTTTATCGTTGTATATTTTGAGTGGCTACAGTGTGGCAAAAACTGGGGACAAAATCATCAGCAAATCCACAGGTCCAAGCTGCGTTTTTGCAAGAGAGTGTTTCTACAATGAGACTAAATGGACAATGACAGGAAAACGCTAGGCGCGGGCTACTACCCAAACACAAGGAATAGCAGCGCTAAAACGCGCTATTAATCTTACCCAAGCAACTGAGCAGTACCTTGGCTTCGTCGTTGCTAAGGTCGCTGGTTAAATCGGTCACTAAATCCAGATGCAGCTGGTTATGTTGGCGGTGAATAACCTCGCCCTCTGCGGTTAGTTTCACCACAATTGCGCGGCGATCTTCTGGATGAGCGCAGCGTTCAATTAACCCTGCGCTCACGAGTTTATCTACCTGCACTGTGAGTGTGCCAGTGGTGATCGCCAGCTTTTCAGCGAGCTCTTTCATCCGCAGCGCACCATGACAGCCAAGCACTTCAATAGTGTGAGTTTGCGCCAAACTGTAACCCGTTTCTTTCACCACAGACTGCTCCCACGACGCCATTTTGTCGTAGAACTCAGTCAATTTTTGGTTTAGCTGTTGGATCTGGCTAGTTTGGCTCATGGGTACTCTTTATTTGGGTGCTAGGCTTTTATTAACCGATAGGGGCGAAGGATGAACTTCTAATGTTAGGTGACTGATCTTATCAAACTG
The DNA here is from genome assembly GCF_004295345.1 of Shewanella maritima. NCBI lineage: Bacteria > Pseudomonadati > Pseudomonadota > Gammaproteobacteria > Alteromonadales > Shewanellaceae > Shewanella > Shewanella maritima. Next base: position 2,108,602 of record NZ_CP036200.1, read on the forward strand.
ACTTAAAAGTTGCTTGTATTCAGCCACAGTTTTATCCCCATGCGCTTCAATAATCAAGGCGGCAGAATAATGATGACCGCTGATTTTCCACATGTGTAAATCGGTGACTTTAGCATAAGGTTTAAGCGCAATTTCAATAGCGTCGCGATACGGCTCGTCAATGTTTTCATCTAACAGTACTGGGCCTGTTTGCTGCATCAAACCATAGGTCCATTTCATAATCACCACAGCGCCCACAATGCCCATAACAGCATCGAGCCAATGCCAACCGTAGAACTTACCAAACAATAATGCCACGATTGCCAATACCGAGGTCAGCGCATCAGCAAGTACATGCATATAAGCGGCGCGCAGGTTGTGGTCATGATGATGCTCATGCGAATGGCTATGATCACCAGAGTGTGAATGCCCGTGTTCATGGGAGTGGCTATGCTCATGAGAATGGCCGTGAGAGTGCCCGTGGGAATGCCCATGCGAATGATCGTGATGATGGTGATCACCCAGCAAAAATATACTGGCGACATTTACTGCTAAACCAATAAACGCCACCATAATCGCTTCGTTAAAGTGGATTGTTTGCGGCTCGAGCAGCCTGTGCACCGACTCCACTATCATCATTAACGCGACAATGCCCAGCACGATAGCACTGGTGTAGCCACCAAGTACGCTCACCTTGCCTGGGCCAAATGAGTAACGGTCAGAATCAGCATGTTTGCGAGCATAGCGATACGCAAACAAGGTAATACAAAATGCTGCCGCGTGAGTCCCCATGTGCCAACCGTCGGCAAGCAATGCCATCGAGCCAAACAAGGTTCCGGCGACAATCTCAACCACCATAGCAGTAACGGTCAGCAGTAATACATAAAACGTGCGGCGCTCACCCTTGTCGTGTTGAGAGGAAAAATTATGTTGGTGTTGATTGCTAAAAGTCACAACAGCTCCTTTTGGACTTTGGAAAGTAGGATTAGATTATTTGACCCACAAATAGTTTGACTACCAAACTATATTTGCAGCTTATTTTGACTATCAAACTAAATCAACTCACTTTAGCTAATATTTGAGCCAGGTCACTTTGGTAAAAAATCCCTTTGGTTAAAAATTACTTTGGTAAACATCGACGTGTTTGAACAAGTGTAGGAGTTGCAATTCAGCGCCGCTGAATTTATCATCAGCGGCGTCTTTGGGGAGTAACTTACTGCTAGCACAATAAAGCTGCAGTTTGTACATCAACATAATTGGTGCAAAATCACCATGGTGTATGAGATCTTCTTGCCACATCAGTGACATAGGATTTAGTGAGACCATAGACAATACACACGAACCGAGGTGGGGCGTGGCGTATTGTCTTGGTTTGAACAATCCCACCTCTATAAGAATCTAATTGTGAGCGTACTAGCTATTTCTATCACCACAGTCGCACTGGCTGAGATTGGTGACAAAACTCAACTACTGTCATTGCTGCTAGCCAGCCGTTACCGTAAACCTGTACCCATCATTGCCGCGATTTTTCTGGCAACCATCGCTAATCATGCACTAGCGGCCTATCTAGGTGTCGTCGTCGCCGACTACTTATCACCACAAATACTTAATTGGGTGTTAGTTATCAGCTTTCTTGCCATGGCAGCCTGGGTTCTGGTGCCAGACAAACTAGATGATGACGAGCAAATCTCCAATAAAGGGCCATTTATCGCCAGTTTCATTGCCTTTTTTGTGGCAGAGATTGGCGACAAAACCCAAATTGCCACCTCAATTCTAGGCGCTCAATACGCAGACGCACTTGCCATGGTTGTACTAGGCACCACCATAGGCATGCTATTAGCCAACGTCCCTGTGGTACTAATCGGTAAGCTGTCGGCTGACAAGTTGCCGCTAGCGCTTATCCGAAAAGTCACAGCTGCATTGTTCGTACTGCTGGCAGTTGGCGCAGCATTTTATAGTTAGCTTATCTTCTGAATTACATGCACTTAGAAAGAATTTTGAATTTATTTCAAAATTCTTTCGTCTTTTTTCATCGGGCTTCGTCTTATAGGTAAGTGAATTATTTCGATACCTTTTAACGATATAAAAATCCAGGAAGCCCCAAATGATTAAAGTTGTAAGTTTTAAAATCTGTCCTTTTGTTCAACGCGTCACTGCTGCACTAGCGGCGAAAAACATTGCGTTTGAAGTTGAATACATCAGCCTAAAAGACAAACCACAGTGGTTTTTAGATATCTCGCCGAATGGCCAGGTGCCAGTGCTGATCACCGAAGCGGACACCGCACTATTTGAGTCTGATGCCATTATTGAATATATCGAAGATGAATACGGCTCATTAGAACTCGACGTCACGAATGAGCAGCGTGCACTAGACCGAGCTTGGAGCTATTTGGGAACTAAGCATTACTTGGCCCAATGCAGCACCATGCGTAGCCAGGATGAGCAAACCTTTGTTGAGCGCTGCGGCAAGTTACATAAAGCGTTTGCTAAAGTTGAGAAACAGCTAAGTGCTCAAGCTAAAGCCAGCAAAGGCAACAAGTTCTTTAAATCAGATAGCATTAGCAATGTCGATATTGCTTGGTTGCCACTATTACACCGTGCACATATCGTCAAACAAGCAACCGGACACGACTTACTGTGTTGTCTACCCAAGGTGCAGCAATGGCAACAAAACCTGCTTGAGTCAGGGCTTATAGAACAAACTGTAGCTGATGATTTTGTTGAAAAGTTTAGTGATTTTTACCTCAGCAACACTTACATTGCTGAAAATGCACCGAGCTGCTCAGACAGTTGCTACGAAATGTGTGGTGAAATGTGCAGCGAAGAGTGTTGCAGTGATGATTGCTGTAAAGACGATTGCTGTAAAGACGATTGCTGTAAAGACGATTGCTGCAAAGACGATTGCTGCAAAGACGACTGCTGCAAAGACGACTGCTGCAAAGACGACTGCTGCAAGGATGATTGTTGTAAAGACGACTGCTGCAGCGAACAAGTTAAAGCGGATTGTTGCCCAACAACACCAACCTCAACTAAAGGTAGCTGCTGCTAACAATTAGCATTTAACTACCAACCCTATCTAGGCGGGCTGTCATCCAAATCGATGGATATCACAGCGCGCCTAGATGGTTTGCATATAACCTGAATTTGGGATAAGGAAGTGTCAATAGCGCTCTGAAACAGCGCTATACCTAGCTTAATGTTTCTAGCGAGATAGTTTTGTTTAGTTCAAGGCGAAGTTGCGCGTCAATAGCTGGTCTATTGCAAGTAGCTTCAACACCCTCTTTATTACTAAGAGACGAGCAAAAATAGCCGTTAGAAACCGATTTATTGTCCAGAGTTTAGGTTATATAGTTATACCCAAGCTTAAAAAGAGAGCAAATATGACAAGAGAGGTTGAGGTAAACATTGAACTGATTTGGTCACAGTACCGCAGCAGTTTAAAAGCATTTCTCGCGAAAAACGTTGCCAATTTGGATGACGTGGACGATCTGTTGCAAGAAATTCTAATCAAGAGCTATCACAGTTTAGATAAGCTCAATGATGCGAAAAAACTCAAGTCCTGGTTATTCCAAATCGCTAACCGCACCATCATCGACTTTTACCGCAGTCGCGCCAGTTACAATAAAGGCCAAGTAACTGGCTCTCTTTACGAAAATACAAGCCAGCAACACAGTGAAGATTCAAGCAACGCTCTGCAATCAGAGCTTGCAGCCACGCACTCTTTGACAACAGAGCTCATCGAAAGCGAAGATATCTACCAACAAATGTCAGCCTGTATTACACCATTTATCAATGCTCTTCCCAGCGAGCAAGCTGAGCTGCTCACTGCTGTTGAGCTAAATGGGGAAGCACAAAAAGACTACGCGGCGCGAAAACAGATTAAGTACTCGACGTTAAAGTCTCGAGTGCAAAAAAGTCGCCAGGCACTGCATGGGCTGCTCAACCAATGCTGCAAATTCACCTTAGATGCACACGGCAACTTAATCGAGTACACACCTAAATCAGGTAAGTGCTGCTAAGAGGCCACTTACCAAAAACTAGCGTTACCAGTATTCAGCGGCATCTAACGCGCTAACACATTGCGATGTAACCCCTTGCACATCAATAGCCTTACCCGACAGTGATTGGGCTATCCAACCATTGGGATAACTGAGCTTATGAGGGGCTTGCACCACATCTTCAGTTATCGCTTCAAAGCCTACTTTACAGTAATAATTTGGGTCACCATAGGTGAATAACTAGTCGACATTACGCTCAACTAATTGTTGCTTGCCCCAGTTTATTAACTGCTGCCCAACGCCTTTACCTTGCTCGCTTGTCGCGACCGCAACTGGTGATAACAAATAACAGCTGTGACCGCTAGACACTGGCATAGGCGTTAGCATAATCGCGCCAACCAGTGCGTCATCTTCAAAGGCCAATGCACCAACTAGCTCATCTGCGTCGGTAGTGTCGAGCATATTATTTACAAGCTCGCCAATTACCTTACCTTCAGCTTCCCCTTCAGAGTCACTAAACGTGTGCTTAAACAGCTCAATCACACTGTCATGATGGTGGTTTTGATACTTTATAAACTGCAACATAAGGACATTTCTCGAATGAATAACCAAGCTTAATTATACCCAGCCTAAAACAGTGTTGCAGCAAAGCGAGTTGTTTCTGGGCCGCAAATTACCACCTTCTAAAGAAGACGGATTTGCGTGCTCCCCTTAGAAGGTAACCTAATCAACTGAAGATATAGCTTAGAGTTGCGATAGCATTTAAAGCCTTTGAAAACATGGATGTTTTCGTCGAGCATTCTTGTAAAATAGAGAGGGGATGTGCTTGCTGCGAGCTTTAAATGTCATTGCAACGGAGGCTAACGATTGCCCCGCAGAGATTTAGAGTATTAGAACTGACTGACGATGTCTGAATAAACGATAACCGCTTACTGAAATAGATAATTTAGGACTGAAAACCCAAATGCACCGCTTAACGGTGCATTTTGTTATTCAGCTGCGCAGATTTACGACTCAGCGAAACGGTCTAAACAACGTTGTTCGCGGCGCTTGCCTTGCTTAGCAATTTTCGCCTCGACTTCTTCAGTGCTCATCTCTTTAAAGTCTTCGCTCTCAAGACTTTTCACTAATTTGTCGATTTTGCGAATACGTGACTCTTTTAACTCATAAAACATCTTCGCTGGTGAACGGTCGAATTGATCTGAATCGATCATGTCTTCACGCATCAGCTCTTTAATGTCACTAGCAGAGAAGCCATCAACTGCAGCCTGCATCATGCTGCTCTCATAATTACCTAAAAACTCACATTGCTCAGCAACCGATGCATCGACAGGAAAGGTTTGATCCAGGTTCCCCGTATCTGCACTGCTGGTAAGCGACAGTAGCAGTAATACCGCTACAACTGCGCCACCACCAAAGATAAGTTTCTTTTTATTATCTTCACCGCCAAGTGTTTGGTTAGTGTCATTTGTTTGCTTAGTATCTGTCATCATCTTCATCCTCTTGCTTGTCGGTATTAGTTAGCAAGCCAACGGCGCATCTCATTTTTGCGCTAACAATTAGCTTGTTGTTTAACTTGGGATGAATGATAAGTAGATGTTTGCCACAGACACATTGACGTAAGGGTAAATTATTTACGCAATTTTATTTTCTATAGCTAACTCGTCATCGGTACTCATACAAACCCTACGAGCTATTGGAGTAAGTTTTCTCGGCAGGAATGCCGTGGCGAAGCCATCACGGCGTCTTGCGGAAATAGCGCGTAGGATTGATTCCAAATGGGGTACACATGCAGTCACTCAGTGCGATAGATGCAAACAAAAACAGCCACCCAATCTGGGTAGCTGTTTAATCTAGAGACACCTTAACGCTTAAGCGTTACTTAGCTTCAACTACATGAGCTGGTTCTTGGGTCGACATTTGGACTGGCACAGCAAAACTGTCGCCATAATCCTTGTCGTAAGCCTCAGCATCGACTTTTACCCCTTTTACGCGCTCAACCACCATGTAGTTTACTGGTACTAAAATCAGCGTAATAAAGGTCGCAAAAATGATACCAAAGCCCAGTGATATCGCCATTGGGATTAAGAACTGCGCCTGAGTTGATTGCTCAAGTAGCAAAGGCATTAAACCAATAAAGGTAGTCAAACTGGTCAACATGACTGGTCTAAAGCGCTTAGCGCCCGCGGTTAATACCGCTTCAACCAGCTCCATGCCCTCTTCACGCTTCTTGTTGATGAAATCAACCAATACTAGTGAGTCATTGACCACCACACCAATCAAGGCCAGCATACCGAGAATACTGAAAATAGTCAGCGGGCTGCCCATCAACCAGTGACCAACAACCGCGCCGATTAGACCAAATGGAATCACACTCATCACAATCAACGGCTGAATGTAAGACTTAAACGGAATCGCCAGTAAGCTGTAGATCATGAAGAACACAAACACTAGACCCCACTGCAGTGAGCCAAAGCTGTCTCTTTGCTCCCTCGCCTCACCTTCAAGCTCGTAAGTTACACCAGGATATTGAGCAACTAGACCATCTAGGTACTCTTTCAAGCTCGCCTGAAGCACCGTCATATTAGTATTGTCTTTGTCGACATCAGCGGTGACGTTTAAGACGCGGTAACGATCAATACGCTTAATGGTTGATGGACTTTTTCCTGAGGTCATTTTAGCTACATGCCCTAAAGGTACTTGAGTACCCTGGCCTGTACTAATCAGCACTTTTTCTAGATCAGCTAATGACTTACGCTCATCAAGTGGCAAGCGTACCATCACCTCAATATCATCACGGCCACGCTGAATACGCTGTGCCTGTGAGCCGTAGTAATAACTACGCACCTGGCTGACCACTTCACTGCGGGTTAAACCAAGCGCCTTACCTTGCTCAGTTAACTCAATGTGCAGTTCCTCTTTACCGTCGGACAGGCTATCAGCAATTTCAAACACGGTTGGATAAGTCGCTAAATGGGCTTTTACCTCTTCAGCCACCTTATCTAACGTTTCAAGTGAGCTTGCTGCGAGTTGTACATCAATAGGATCTGAACTTCGACCAATTTCAGCACGGTAAGTTAACGACTCAGCTCCCGGTACATCACCCACCATTCGACGCCACTCTGCAACAAGTTGTGCAGAGGTGATATCAGATACCCGTGACTCTGGCGGCGTGATTTCAAAACGCACATTACCCGCATTAGAGGTACCACCACGACCGCCAGTGGTTTCCAGGATATTCATGATGATGCTTTCACCTGTAAGCTCATCGATATACTTGTCTTGTAAGATCTTGGCTTTATCAGCTATAGCAACTAGGTGTTTATTAGTCACTTCAAATGGTGTACCTGCTGGCATTGTCAGGCTTAAACGCACTGTCTCGCTCGGGATACGTGGGAAGAAAGTAAACTTAGTCCAGCCTGTTGAGATTAACGCAGCAATAATCAACAGGACGCCAGTAAATAAGCTAAGCGTCGCGGCTTTGTTCTTCAACGCAATACGCAGGAAAGGCTGATAGAACTTAATAATCGCGCGCTCAAAGCCATCAGCAAAAGCTTGCTGCAGTTGCTCTAGCTTGTTTTGCTTTTTCTTCTCATGGCGAAGTTTGATGTACTTAAGGTGCGCTGGCAGTACAAACTTAGATTCAATCAACGAAAACAGCAGCACAGGGATAACTACAATAGCAATCTGAGCGAAGATAGCGCCACGTGTACCTTCAATGAACAGCATAGGCAGGAATGCCGTCACTGTGGTCAAAATACCAAAGGTAACCGGTGCCGCAACTTCCTTAGTGCCATTGATCGCTGCTGTTTCACCATTAGGTGCGGTTTTTAAGTGGCTATAGATATTCTCGCCGGTAACAATGGCGTCATCCACCACGATACCCAACACCAGAATAAAGCCAAATAAGCTCATGACGTTTAACGACACATTAAAAAACGGCATGAAGATAAATGCGCCCATAAATGACACAGGAATGCCGATAAACACCCAAAAAGCGATTGATGGACGTAGGAACAAAGTCAGCAGTAACAGCACTAAAATACCGCCTTGCATCGCGCTACCCGCTAAGGTGGATATGCGGTTTTTCACAATCAGTGAGTCATCGTCCCAATAACTTAGCGTATAACCGGCTGGTAAAGAGTCTTGGCGCTGATCAATGTAATCTTTTACTTTGTCAGCCACTTCAATCGCACTTTGCTGACCGATACGGTATACATCAATAAATACCGCCTTTTCGCCGTTAAATCGTGTACGAACCGGTGTTTCTTCAAAGCCGTCCTGAACATAGGCAATATCACTTAAACGAATAATGGTCCCGTCAGCCGCTGTCTTAATGACGATGTCAGAAAACTCATCTTTATAGTAAGCCTGACCTTTTGAACGCAATAGAATATCGCCACCATCGGTGCGCAGGTTACCGGCCGAAATATCGGCACTAGAAGCACTAATAGCATTAGAAATTTGGTTTAACGTTAAATTGTACTGTTGCAGCTTATCTTGCGGTACTTCAAGCGTGACTTCGTAATTGCGTACCCCTGCAAGCTCAAGTTGAGTAACCCCCTCTAAACGCAACATCTCATCGCGAACCACCTCGGCAAACTCTAGGGTTTCTTTTTCACTGTATTGACTAGTCACAGTAACAGCGAGTACATCTCGCTTGCGCTGAGCTAAGGCAATAACGGGCTTTTCAGCATCTACAGGAAAGGTGTTAATCGCATCAACGCGACTTTTAATGTCGGCTAGTAATTCACGAGGCTCATAGCCACTATCAATTTCAATGTTGACGTTAGACGATGATTCCGAGGAAGTTGAAGTAATTTTCTTGATCCCTTCTAGATCTTGAACCGCCTCTTCAACACGAATAGTCACGCCTTTTTCTACATCCTCAGGCGTTGAACCTTTAAGCGATACTCTAACCGAGACCACTTCTGATTCGACACTAGGAAACACTTCTAGCGGAATGCGCGTTGATAATGAACCAAGGCCAATCACCAACAAAAACAGCATCAGTAAGTTGGCCGCGACATGGTTACGGGTAAACCAGGCTATCATAGGGTCGCCTCCTTCTTAGGAGCGTTTTCAGGTTTACTGCGCGGCTTGTCACCATTACCACGAGGGCCTCGTTCGCCAGCTGGAGCGTCAGCTGTGCGCTGACGTTTAGGTTTCGCTTCACCAGCAATGGCTACTGGCGTACCCGAACTGACTTGACCGAGCGAAGTTAACACCAATTCATCCTGTGGGCTTAAACCTGACGAGATAACAGCATCAGTGCCATTTTGCCAAAGGATATTCACATCTGTGCGTAGCAATACTCCATCGCGTACACGATAAACATAGCTGCCCTGATAAATGGCGCTACTTGGGATAACAATCGAGCTTTGGAGCGTTTTACCTTGTATTTTAGCCGTAAGGTATTGGCCAATTTTTAGTGGCGTCTGCTTACCCTGTTGGTAGCTAAACGGATCATCAATTTGCGCAACAACGTACAATTGCTGCGAACTGTCATCAATCGCGCCTTCAGTGCGATCTAACTGCCCTTGCCACAGCTGACGACCCACTAAGTCAGACTCAAACTCAACCGGTGCAACGGCTGACTTACCTTGCTCTGGTAGCTCGACCAGGGCCAAATCTCGGTTATGAATTGGCAAACGGATTTCCACATAATCAGTAGCATAAATCGTCGCTAGCTCAGAGTTGCTAGTCACCACGCGACCGATATCAACATTTTTTTGTAAAATACGGCCATCAAATGGCGCTACTACTTGGGTGCGCTCGAGTGCTAACAAGGCTTTGTCTAACTGTGCCTGGCTCGACAGCATAGCAGCTTGCGCGGCGGCTAGTTGCGGCTTACGTAACACCAAGTCGTTTGGCTCGCGGCCGTTGCCTAAACGCTTCCAATCGATCAAGGCTTGTTCAACGCGCGCTTGCTCTTCCAGTAAACTTTGCTGTGCTTGCAGCAATCCAGCCTGAGCAACTTTAACCTCAGCTTGATAATCACGATCGTCAAGCTGCACTAGCACTTCACCCTGCTTGAAGAAACCACCTTCACGGAAGTTTTGGCTAATGGTTAAGATCTGCCCTGAAGCCTGTGCCACCAGCGAGCTTTGGGTACGCGGCTTGACCACGCCAAAGCTACTGACCTCAATTTGATAGGCTTGCGGTTTTATGGTTTGCGTCTCGACGGTCACATTGGCGGCCGACTTTTTAGGGCCGCGTTTTGAGGTTGGCGGATTGCTGGTAATCCACATGATTGCTGCCACAACGACTGCAACGATGGCTACAGGAATAAGGTATTTTTTATTTAGCATTTTATTGTTGTTCCCCATTCGCTTGAGCCACAGCGACTTGCGCCTGGCTTGCTTGACTATCTTGCATACTAATGCCTTTATCTAGCTCACCACCTAACGCTAGGTGCAGCTGGATACGGTTAGCAATAATTTGATTTTTAAGATTAATAACTGAAGTTTGCGCGACAAAAGAGCGGTCTTGAGCATCGAGCACTGTGGTGTAACTTTCTAAGCCGCTTTGGTATTTCTCAAACGATAACGTTTCTGCTTGTAGCGCGTTTTCTTGCGATTTTAGCGTTGACTGATATTGCAGCTGTAAGCTGGCATCTAAGTCGAGCGCGTTTTCAACCTGCTCAAATGCACTAAACAAAGTATTTAAGTACTGCTGCTCTTGCTGCTTCAAAATCAGCTTTTGTTGCTCGGTTTGTGCCTTTAACTTGCCCGCGTTGAAGATAGGCGACGTTAACCCAGCAAACACCGACCAGCTGGTGTAGTCACCGTCAATCAAGTTAGCAAACTCACTACCACTGCTACCAAAGCTGCCACCAAGACTCAGCGACGGGTAGCGCTGCTTTTGGGTGTAAGCAACGTTGGCATCTTGAGCTAACAATTTATACCAAGCGCTTTGTAGCGATGGCTTGCGCTTAACCAGCTCGCTCGGCACACCAACTGTAATACCCTCAGGCAATAGTGGTAGCTTAGCGTCCACCATCAACTTAGCCGCGGGGTAACCACCCAGCAGGCGCTCAAGGGAGCGAATATCACTATTAAGCTGATTACGCTGAGATATCAGGTTTGACTGCTGGCTATAAAATTCATTTTGTGTGAGATACACATCAAGTGCAGTGTTTAAACCCTGCACATAGCCCGACTCAATGATCTCAAAGCTCACTTTAGCGTTGTCAGTTCGCTGCTCGTATAACTTCACCAGAGCTTGAGAACTCACCACCTTGTAATAAGCGGAAACTATGTCTGCAACTAAGGTATCGCGGGCTTGTTGATAGTCAGACTCAGCAACCAATAGATTAAGTTTGGCAGCGCGAGCACTGTCAGACAGCTTGCCCCAAATATCTAGCTCATAGCTAAGGTTCAAACTAGCACTATTGCTATTTGACTGACCGTCATTATCGCCATTACGTGCGGCATTGACTGAACCTGTGAGCTCAGGCCAAAAATTAGCGTCATTCACGTTGAGTTGCTGTTTTTTTACTTCCACTTCCAGTGCAAGCTGTTGCAACTGCTGATTACGATTGAGGCCGATACTGGCAAGCTCTAGCAATTGCTCGGTAGCAATGGCATTAACCCAAGGTTGATTCTCTTTTAATGCTTGTGCATTGGTGTACCAGGTTTGCGGCAACTCAGGGGTAACTTGCGCCTCGTCCAAATAGCTTGTGCTTGAACAAGCTGCCAATACACTCAGCGATAGGGCTAACGCCACTTTAGTGACAGGTTTACTCATCTGTCTCGCTTCCTAGATTTGATTATTTTTATGATTATGATTTTAGTGATTTGCGATACGAAATAAAATGCGATTTAGATGACTTTGCACGCTTTTACAAAGCGCCTCACACTTGACGGTAAATTTGTGTAAACCTAGGAGAATTAACGAAAATAACGATTATAAAAACGGCAGCCATTCAGTGCGATAAACCATTAAAATCAGACACTTGAAAAAGTATTCGATACAATTCATTCACTTTAACTACTGCTATTGCTTAAGTGAAACAAATACACACTTTCTTACAATCTGTGGCGAAGGCTCTGACAAGAGCTAAAAGCACACGTTCCTAAGGCAACCAAACGCCATCAACTAGATATTTCCGAGATACTTAAGCACCAACAAACAGCATGTAACTCGCAGCAATGGAATACACCAGCAAGATGCTAGCGAGTGTGGTAAATGGTTTACGTTTCATCCACTTAACCGCGCGGTACATAGGGCTTGTTGAATATTCATCAACGGCTTCACCTGCTAGGTATGCACTAAGTACCTGCTCAAACTCACTGGAGGAAGCAAACCTTTGCTCGGGCAACTCGCCCACTGCGCGCTTAATAATCGCGCTTAACTCTAGTGGCAGCAGCTTTTGCATCTGTGCTTTTTCAGCCTGCTGCTCAGCGCTTTCCATGGCAAAGCGTTTCGGCTCACGGTAGATATCAAGCTTGAAGCTTTGAGTGAACAAATAGTGCAATACCACGCCAAGAGAATACACATCAGATGCTACACTCGTAGGCAGCCCGGCTTGCTGCTCTGGCGCGCTCCAATTACGAGTAAACGCTTTAACACTTGTTAGGCTCGACTTTTGATGGTCAGCTTGCTTTTCAGGCTCTTTAGGTGTCTCCGCCTTGTATTTGCGTGCTAAGCCAAGGTCAATTAACACCAATAAACCTTGCGGGTTCACAATAATATTCTGCGGCTTAATATCGCCGTGATACATGCCCTGACTATGCAGGTAATCCACGGCGTTTAGAAGTTGCTTAAATAGTTCGAGTTTGAGCTTATGCCGCGCTTTGGAGCCCAGCTGAGTATTGATACGTATCAGCCAATCGGTGAGCGGCTCACCATCAATAAAGTCCATCACAATACACGCTTGTCCAAGTACCTTGGATGCCCCATAAATACGGCACAAATTGGGGTGATCAAGCAGCATCATTGCAGAGGCTTCGTTGGCAAAAACCGCTTGCTGCTGGGCAGAGCTAAGTTTATCAGTGCGCAGCACTTTAATGGCCGCGTTATGCACTGTGGAACTTTGCTCATCTAAGCTGCTTAAGCGCTGCTCGCCTAGGAATACGAGTCCCATACCGCCGGTCTCTGACACTAGCTCAGTAATGGTAAAGTCCATCACCTGCTGCCCAATAAATGCCTCGGCTTTAAGTGCTTGAGTTTGCTGACTCTCAGTTAACATCTGCTCAGACAGCATTTTCTCTGCCTCAAGGGGCGTATCATCAATAAGCAGCATCTTATTTAAAGTTTGCCAATCTTCGCTACTCAACTGTGATTTAAGCTCGGTAAGTTTTAGCGCTAATTGCGCTTGTGGTAAATCAGCTATCTGAGGATAGATTTCGGCTATATCAAGCGGTTTAGACTGTTGCGACATGGGTTTATTGATGACTTTGTTGTGGTTTTATTTTTGTGGATCTATTGTGACTTAAATTCAGCAAGAGCGGGCAAAATTAACTCTGCTCTTGCAGGCTTAGGCTTCGTTAACAGGGTTATTTGTAACTGGACCATTTCTAACTGAACTCTTTCTAACTGAGCTTGGCACGCAACCACACAGTGGCAAACTTGAGGTCATTGTCGACAGTACGTGGCGACAACTCTAACATATCAGCAACTTGCTGGTGAGATACCATTGCAAAGTGTTTTAGCTCAAACACCTCAGCCTGACGCGGATGAGCCTGCTGCAATAGCTCTAGCGCCGCAGACAAATTGAGGTTTTCAGTCCAGTTTGGCAGCTCTACTTCAGTTTCATCCAGTTGTTGATGCAAAAACTCATGCTTGGCCTGCTGCTTGTTGACCATGGATTGATGCGGCTTACCAAACAATAAATGCCACACCGACACACGCACATAGTCAAAAAACTCCTGACGGCTCGCAAAAGGTTGTTCGTCATTACGCCAGCGGTGCAGCTTAACTACAGACTCACTAGCAAGCTCGGTAATGGAGGCATCATGCAGTAAGGTTTGATTTGGTTGATGCTGACTCAAGTAGCGCTCAACAATGGCGCGAATATCCTGATAGGCATAGGTGAGAAACTCAGCGCTCTGGCTTTTATCGCGACTTTGCCAGCCTTGTAACAACTCAGTGGCATTAGCTAGCTCTCTAATAGACACTCTATTGACTCCTTCACCTATGTCAGTTTTTCTAGTTTAAATCGTTACTAAACGGCGGCTCTCAAAGGGTGAGACTTAATATTCCAGCTTAGTGTTATTGAGATAAACGCGGACAATTAAACAACTGATATTTTTCCATAATTATGCCAACGAGTTAACCCCATCGCTCACACATATCACCACAATTACTTTTTCAACCTGAGCTCTGGATAAGGAAGTGGCAATCACTCTCTAGGTCTGAGTTATACCTTCCATTATGTTTCTAGCGAGATAGTTTTTGTTTAGTTCAAGGCGAAGCTGCGCGTCAATAGCTAGCCTATTGCAAGTAGCTTCAACGAAGAAATGGGCAAAAATAGCCGTTAGAAACCGATTTATTATCCAGAGCTCAGGTTTATAACTAATGCATACCAGCTGCGGCCAGTTGCAACTCAGGGAAAAAGAAGTCGATACGAACCACAGTTAACTTCTTGTTGTGGGTGAATGTTTCGATCCAGTAACGATTACGCATCTGTGTAATCCAGGGAACGGGGTCATGGCCATGGACTACAGCATCAACGCCGCTGACGCTATACCAGGGTTTACGCTCATCAAGCGGCCTGTGCCAAAGGAGTTGCCAAATATCATGCTCGGACAACTCTCCCGACTGCACATGCTGCCAGTCTAGCGGCGTATTGGCGTGACTAATGCCTATGGTTTTACCAGCAAACTCTATGGTGCGCGCCAGTGGCATAGTCACATCAATCAGGGTTTTCCAACGCATGAGCAAATCAAGCCTGTCTAGGTATGGTGTTATCCATTCACCACCTTGTTTTTGCATCATTTGCCAGTATTTACTTGATTCAAATCCCTTTAAAAACAACTGTTCGTGATTACCCAACACTGCGTAAAACCATTTTTCAGTTAACAGGTTAAGACAATCAATGCTGGTGTCACCTTTATCAATAATATCGCCAGTGCAAAACAAGCGGTCAGTTTCATAATTAAAGCCAACCCTTTCAAGCTCAAACTTGAGGGCATCCACTTCGCCGTGGAGATCACCGACAATATAATCCTGCCCTTGAATATTAGCCTGGTGATAAATATGCTGTTTACGCGGGGAAAATTTCATCACGTAACTCCTTGTTTATGCTTTAATTAAAACACCGATAGCTAGCGCAGCGAGGCTAAAATTAAGCCTCGCCCACTCCTTGCTCGCCCTCGTCCACTCCCCGAGCTGCGAACCATCTCCGTAGAAAGACTGTTGCAGCTCAAGCTTGAGAGTGTCGTTCACATCTGCAGGATGTTTGCCGCCAGTAAGTCACGGTCGAGGCTAACGTCGTCTTTCTCTGCTAGTTCAATCATGTAATCGAGCTGACACTCGTTATAAATGTCGTTTTGCTTTTCGCTCATTTGATCCATCAAACCTTTTACGCCCGCTTTCTTAAAACAGGTGTTGAGCATCTTCATTTTCATGTCAACGTCAAACGAGTGGTTCCACTCATTAATCCAGGTAAGCTGCTCTTCTTCGCTTGAGCCACCGCAGCCCACCAGCATCGCGCTGGTCAATGCAACCAATAAACCTGTTTTAATACTTGTTGCTAATTTCATGTCGATTTCCTTTATCTGCGTTATTTGAAATTTTTGCTTAGCGCTGTGGTTTACCTCAGCGCCTCAGTTGTTGATAACGAGGATATAAATCAATGCCCTGAAACAGCAGTGACGTAAACAAAATCAAATTACGCAAAAATAATTAGTCGATTGAATTTGTTATGAAAAGCAATGTTATTTAGGAAGTAACAGAAGTGAACGCAATTGATGGCAGGCAATAAAAAACCATGCCTTGGACTCAGCCCAGGCATGGTTATTTGTTTCCTTAGCGCACTAGCGCTGAAATAACAATTAAGGTGGTATTTAGCCGTTAGCTTTTAACAACCTTTGATATAGGGAATCTTTAAGCTCGGCGCGGTCATGCTTTAATTGATGCATAGCTTCATCATCAATTGGTGCATTCTTTAACTCTAAGGCGCGGATTTCATCATCCAAGCCGTTGTACTTTTTAGTATCCGCTGCAAAGGTTTCATCACTGGCTACTAACTTGGCGATAAGCTCGCTGTGCTCTGGAAACTCATTTGCTAACGAATGACTCTCACCCAACATATATTGCACTCCTTTGTGATAATAAACTGGTTCAAGTATAGAACTGAAAACAGCACTTGATTAAGTTTATTAACTCACGTTCGTCAGGAGAAAAATGAGATCAAGATCACACCAGATGTGATTATCAACAACTTGTTGGTGACGCTACATTTCTAGCGGTTCAACCTCATTAGCCCTAATTTTCTGTTGCTTGACCACTTGCAAAGCAAAATACACAAAGTAACCAACAAGTGGCATGAGGAATAATCCGGCAAGCCACCACCAGTGCTTATTGAAGTACGCAAATGCACCAAGGTAAATGAAATGAACGCCGTAACAAGCAAGAAAAGCCAACATGATGTAAAAGTCATAAGGCTTAAGAATAAAACTAGCACTAGCAAAGTCTTGAACGTAAATGAGCAGTAACGCAAAAGCCAGGCCGAGCAACCCAATCAGATTAAATTTTTTACTAAATATCATTGATATTCCAACTCATACTCTCAAATTTATGCATGCTGACCTAGCTAACACCAACCTATTCGCTAATCATACGACCTAAGCCACTCTTATCAAACCTGTTTATCGAACAGCAGAACCTATACCACTTACTTTAAGGTACTAACCTTATTGGCCTCAATGCTCAGAAGCTAACCTGAGTTCTGGATATTAAATCGGTTTCTAACGGCTACTTTTGCTTATTTCTGTGTTGAAGCTACTTGCAATAGGCTAGCTATTGACGCGTAGCTTCGCCTTGAACTAAACAAAACTATCTCGCTAGAAACTTAATACCATGTATAACTTAGGACTATAGAGTTATTGGCACTTCCTTATCCAGAGTTCTGGTTAGATATTTATGTTACTCATCGTTAAGATGTGTGACGGTAAATTTTCAGGGAGAGTATCAATGAATTCAATTATGGTCGCCAACCGCAAGGTAACCCCATCTAAAGTGGTGTGTATTGGCAGGAATTACGTTGACCATATCAAGGAATTGGCGAATGAACAGCCCACTGAACCGGTGATTTTTATTAAGCCCAACTCAGCTATTTCGCAGCAAATAGTCTTAAGCGGCGGCGATGAAATCCACTATGAAGGTGAAATTTGCTTTGCTGTCCAATCAGGGCAATTAAGCGCCGTGGGCTTTGGGCTGGATTTAACGAAACGCCAGGTTCAATCGCAACTAAAAGCCAAAGGATTACCCTGGGAGCGAGCAAAAGCCTTTAACGGCTCCGCAATATTTAGTGATTTTGTAACTCTGCCGAGCGATATAACTGAGCTGCATATGGAGCTATATATCAATGAAAAGCTCACTCAGGCAGGCGACTACGCACAAATGATCTTTAAACCCGCTGAGTTTTTAGCTGACATCAGCAACTTTCTCACCCTTGAAGATGGTGATGTAATTATGTCTGGCACCCAAAAGGCGTGGGGAAAATAGATGTGGGAGACAAATTCACCGCCAAAGTTTTTGCTGGCGACAATTTGATACAAGAGTGCACTTGGGTGGCGCAGGATTAGCGTGCTAATTTTGATTGATACTGCCCACGTTTAGTTAAAAAAATCAGATAAGAAACTAGCTCAATAACATACCGCCGCAAGGATTTTGCGAACGCTTGAGCTAGGTCAATCATAACGACAAGGAAGTGATAATAATGGAACTTTTAAGCGCTTTTTTTGGCGCCCATCCCTTTGAAATTACCTTCAAAGTATTCTTAATCTGCGTTAGTAGTTACCTAGCGATAAAACATTTTAAGCTAGCTCACAGCTGCCCAAAACCACAACACAATTACCGCGCTATCGTGTATTTAGGGATTTTACTAAGCATCATTGTATTTGGCGTAGGGGAAGTACTTCGAATTACCGCTAGCGTGCCCGCAGAACGCATCGTTTATTATTGCGATGTTCCAGCATTCTTGATTGCAATAATCGTCATCTTCTATGCATTCAAATTGATAATGAGCTCAAGCAATAGCTCCCATAAGGAAAACTAACTAAGGTCTTGGACATGTAACCTTTGGGACGCTAAATATTTAATCAGTAAATTATAGTTGTTCAACTATAATTTACTGTGCATACTGCGACACACGACTTTTAACTATAAAAATCATAGATAGGTTCTAACTTTAAATTACAGCTAACCACCTGAATAATCAGTGGTAATATCAACTGAGCACAGCAGTTGCATCAACTCCTACATTGCTATGAACAGCTCGTTTATGTAGCAAGCTCTCCCCATAACCTTACACACTAAAATTATGGAAAAACCATGAAATCGAATCAAAGAGTTAAGAGCATGCAATTTGGGATTTTAGCTAAAGTCTACCGTGACGCTTATTCAAATTTATATATTGAAAGTAATGCTGGTAAGAAGTTAAAAATGACAACGAAGTTCCCTAGAATTAACTTTATCGAGCAAAAAGCTTTGAAACTAGTTGGTAAACAGGTAGCTATATATACTTCAAAAACAACTGGTGACTGGTCTTCAAGTGAATACTTTTGCGACATTGAAGCCATCGCAAAAGGCAACACAAATTCAATCCACCCCAAAGAAGATGACATATTTTGGAGTGATGTTTCTGGTAAGGATTTACCATTCTAACTAACTTAGCATTCACTTAGTTCCATTGAAGCTTTCCACCTTCAACGCCATAAACTGACCATAACTAAAATGCATGACTAAATGAAGAAGTGACACAGAATCTGTTACCGGGTTACATAGTTGCTATCTATGGCTCTAAGCCGATGCAAATAAATTTCTAAAGTAACCTTGTGAAGACCATTTCCCAGGTTGTTCTACAGGATCCCAGGACGTTATTACCACAGGTTTATTAATAAGAGACTGAGCTTTTTTAGTAATGTTACCAGCCCTGTCAAATGTACTTGTTTTCATATACCAACGCGCTCCATTTGCGAGGGTAATTACGGTACAAAGTGAGCCTCGATAGTTTTGATTTTCCTCAACTCTAATTAGGGTGTGAGGAGAAATTTCTTTAACAGTACTATTTTGATTTGCAGCTTTTGCTCTCTCATCTGCAAGTTCTTGTTTTAACTTTTTGTTTGCTGCTTCTAAAGCAATATTTTTTTCTTGGTATCGCTTTTGAAGCTCAGCAACGTACCTATCTGTTTTACTTTGAATCTTCTCAACTTCTGCTTCAGTACGGGAATGGCTAATATCCTTAACTAAATCAGAATGCTTGCTGAGCTCTCCACGAATATATTTAGGATGAAGAGTCAAGAGATGCTCTGAGGTGAGCACACCATCTTTTCGCAAATTCTTCATTACTTCAGATAGATAATGCTCAGTATCCTGATCATTTCTCCAGGCGGTAACAAACTTAAGGTGTTCGTTAATCTGTAGAACCACAAATGTGCCTTCGCATTTTTCCTGAGTGGTAGGGTTTAGTATGTAGCCTTGGTACTTTAATCTTTCAGGCCTATGCGGACTAGGTTGTGGCTCAGAGGTCGTGTATAGCTTCAGCCATGTATCTGTCTTACAACTAAAGCCAAACCTTAGTGGGAAAGAATCTAGGTTGCAGTGCTCATCGTGTTTATTAAGGACTTCAAATTCTACTATCTTCATAATACTGGTAGCCTGATTAATGATTGCCCAACTTGATCATAACGTGATTCTATTGATTATTCAGAACTAATCTCGCTTTGTCACTTGCCTGATAAGCTCTAACTTGCACCTTAGTTTCCTATACTCAACATTTGGCTCTGTTGCCGACAACTATAACCTTTATTGCACAATCCACCACCTCAGTTAAAACGCAACTGCCTCACCATCTTGCGGAATCGACACTTTATCGCCTAAACCACGGCGCTCAAGCTCAGCAGCTAAAGTTTTACGGTCAATTGGGCAGTGGTTTAAGGCTTCCATATGGTTAGCAATCACTTTACCTGGTGATGCGCTAATAAACTCACACACTTCATCTAACGCCATTAACAGGGGTTGACCCACATCCATTTGCGCTTGCCCTGCTGCCACCACGGTAATATCAGGTTTAAGCTCGCTTAGTGCGCGTTTTACATCTACCGTAAATACGGTATCACCGCTAATATAGATACTTGGCTCGTTTGGAAGCTGCAACACGAAGCCTAAACCGTTAGCCATCACTTTATGGATCCAACCATGTCCATGCTGACACGGCACAGGCGTTATTGTGCCACCGGCAAACTCCTGCGCTTGCCACGGCATTAATGGCGCAGCGATATTCAAACCTATTTTTTGCAAGTAGCTGGCATCTTTTGCAGGCGTTGCAACCGGAATATTTCGTGCGGTTAGAAACGCTTCACCTGCTGGGTCTAAATGATCTGCGTGCTGCAATGGGCGAATGCCAAAGGTATTAGAGTGAGTCAGTAAACAATGGGTAACCTTATCTAACAGGTCATTGGCATTGCTTGGTAAATCTACCGTCGGATTCTTTTGCGCTTTAAAGCGCAGCAAACTAAAAGGCGGCAGAGAACCTTTTGCCCCGAGCATAGGATCAATAAGAATAAACTTATCGCCAGATTCGATGATAAAAGTTGCGCTACGTAAGTGATGAATCTTCATAATATGCTCCAACAAAAAGTGGTTTAAACCAGCAAAAATTGATGATGTTAGTTTGCCTATTAACCAGAAGCGTCAACAGTGGCCCATAAGTCATATTTCGATGCTTTTAGGCCAACATTCAATATGTCAGAGCATATAAGAAACCAGATTTTGTAGCCGCATTAAAAGCTAATCCTTTTGGCCTAATTTGCCAACTAAACTATTATTGAGCCAAAGTCTTCATTTACTACATCCAAATGCCTCTACCTCTCGATGTCGCCATTGTCGCGTTTGATAATATTAGCCCGTTTCACCTAGCTGTGCCTTGCCTAGTATTTAACGATGCTTTTGTTAGCCCTAACCCTGCGGACAAACCGTTTAACGTCACTGTATGCGCCGAGCAAAATGGTTCGCTTACAAGTAGCTCACCCATTGGGCTTAACATAGCAAGTGACTTAAGCTGTCTTGAGTCGGCAGATATTATTATCTTCCCCAGCTGGCATGACGTTGCACAAGCACCGTCAGCTAAACTTATCGATGCTCTTAAGCAGGCCAACCTTCGCGGTGCAACAATTGTGGGGCTGTGTTTAGGGGCATTTGTACTGGGTTATGCGGGCTTGCTTGAAGATAAAGCGGCAACAACCCACTGGGCGTATGCGGATAAATTTGCCGAGCTATTTCCCAATGCTCTGCTCGATGCCGACCCGCTGTTTATTGAGTCAGGTAACATCCTCACCTCAGCAGGCACTGCAGCAGCGCTAGATTGCTGCTTACACTTAGTGCGTCACTTTCTCGGTAACGCAACAGCCACACAAATCTCACGCTTAATTGTCGCGCCGCCTTATCGCAGCGGAGGTCAAAAGCAGTTTATTCCCACACCTGTGCCGCAAACTAAAGGCAGCCAGGCAAACATTCAGCGAGTGTTAGATGAGATATTGGGTGACTTACAACAGGATTACAATGTAGATAGCGTCGCGCAGGCTTGCGCTATGAGTCGGCGCAGTTTTACTCGCCACTTCAAAGCACTCACAGGCGATAGCTTTAACCACTGGCTTATAAGTCAGCGACTTAATTACTCTCAGCAATTGTTGGAGCAAGGTGGATTATCAATAGCCAGAGTCGCTGAATTAGCCGGTTTTAACAATGAAAGCGTGTATCGCAAACACTTTAAAGCAGCCTACGCCATTGCACCTAAGCAATGGCAATATGCATTTGCAGGGCAAAGCAGCACTTAGACTTAAAGTCTCAAAGGGATAACGCATCTAGCGTTAACGGACCTTGAGCTAACTCGCTAGAAGTTAAGAAACCATTAAGCGCGCTGTTTCTCAGTCACCATGGTATCAATCAGCCTTAACAGCTGGTTGCTCGATGCTTCCATTTGCTCAACGTATTCCACAATCTCATTTCGCAGTTTGGCATCGCTTTCCCAGCCTTGGTCTAGCAAATCGATTGCCGCGCTAATAGAGCTATGCACTTGAGCATGCGGCTTCTCAATCGCGTGATACGAGCTAGTCATATTGAAGTGAGCACCATGCTCGCCATAGTACCATTGACCAAACGAGCAGCTATAGGTATCAACCGCAACCGCTTCGCGGCTGACTAAGTCGCTTGGGTCTGATATTGCGCTATAGGCGGTTTGTTTAAACACCAGCAGGTCGGTTTTTACCAGTGCGCCTGCTACCTGATCTTTAGCAAAGGCGGCATAGCTATTAGTTTGCTTAGCAGAGGCGAGTAAGTCCTCAATGTTAGCGTGCACCTGTGCCACCAGCTCATTGGCATCTGTGGTTGACTGAGTTGACTGTTTCGACAGCCCAGTAATAGTTTCCACTCGGGTGGCAAATGACGCCAAAATCGCATTAATTTCATCGGCAATGGTTTTGGTTCTGTCAGATAACGATTTCACTTCTTCAGCCACCACAGCAAAGCCGCGGCCATGCTCACCCGCTCTTGCCGCTTCAATCGATGCGTTAAGCGCCAACAAGCTAGTTTGGTCAGCAATATCAGTAATGTTTGATAGCGATTTGGTGATCACCTTACTGTCTGTCGCTAACTCATCAACCACACCAGAAACCCCTCAACATTGTCACTAATGGTGCTTAACGCACTGACAATGTGAGCAACAGACTCGGTACTTTGTTGAGTTGATTCAGCATTGTTCCGGGCAAGGCGCTCAACCTCAGCGATTTTCTCGTTCATCACATTCAAGTCGGTTTGGCTTGCCTGCAAATCTTCAATTAAAAAACGGGTGTTTTGCGCATACAGGCGGCCATTGAGCTCATTTTTGGAGATGTACTCAATGTTGGCTTTCATTGCCGCCAGCGACTCATTTACATGCTCAAGTGAGTGCTTTAGTGAGCCAGGTAAAGCTACCGGAAAAGTCGGTCGCGAAAAGTCATTCTTAGCGGCATAACGAAAGCTGCTTTCCACTTCGTTGAAGTAATTTTCTAAAACATCGAGAAACTCATTTAACTCCCACGCCACCTTGCCAACTTCACCTAAGCCTTTGGCATCGGTTATTCGGCCACTTAGATAGCCGCGATTAGCGTCCAACAAAATGGCGTTAATTTTTTCTAGTGTCAGCAAGTATTTACTCATACTTGAGCTAACTTTAAGCGCCACCACAATCAATACTGCGGCGACGATCATCATCGGCCAAAAGGTATTGCTAGTCACATAAGCATGCAGCACCAAAAACAGCGCGCAGGCAATAAAAATGCCCACAAAGACTTTGAGCTTAGTGTGCAACATAGGGTTGGCTTTGTAGTGTTTATCACTATCAGCAAGTTTGGAGGCAGGTTGCGCGTTTATCATGTTTACTTCCTATTTCCCTTGCTCAAATAAGTTGATCACCAAATGTTGATACTCAATATTCATCTGGTCTAATTGCTGCTGTAGATAGGCAAGAGACTGCAGCTCGGCATCTTTACCATTACGCGCAGCACGCTCTAACTGGAGCATCTTTTTGTAGATAGGTTCAATGGTTTCAATAGCGCTGCGGGGTGGGCAACGACGCACAGATAGGTAGCCACAATGCTTACCATTAGCGTCATATTCCGGGGTCACATTGGCAAACACCCAATAATAACGACCGTCTTTTCGCAGGTTTTTCACAAAGCCGAAGAATTCTTGTTGTTTTTTTAGGGTTTGCCACATGAAACGATACACACCTTTTGGCATGTCAGGGTGGCGGACGATGTTGTGGTTGACGTTAAGTAGCTCTTCTTCGCTATAAAGCGCTATCTCCATAAAAATGCGGTTTGCGTAGGTCAGATGCCCTCTGAGATCTGTCTTACTGACAATAAACTCGCCTGCATTCATCCTAATTTCTTCATTGATCACGCTAATGCCGTCGGTCAATTTATTTGCTGCCATATTCCATTTACCCAATCATGCTTACCTAGCTTTTAAGCCACTTGTTAAACTATGCAGTCGACTAAGACCACACATTTAAAGTGGTCTTATGAGATATCGGTCACAAATATAGCGTACTGAAAATAGGGTTAGAAATTTGCGAGGAATTTAACCGCACGCGGTTTGAACACATTCTGAGCAACTAGGAGTAAAAGGGGTAAAGCAAACCTGACAGCTACAGGCTAACCATTTGAAAGTTATAACTTTGATAACTCAAAATAGCTAAATGATACAGTTTGTAATCGCAGTGGCAAATGTAGGCTTTAGTGCCTACTTCATCGCTGCTTTGACATAAACATCAAAGCGGTTTTTCTTGGTGGCGATAACGGTACTTGGCTTTTTACCAGCGAGATCTTCGGCATAATCTGGGCGCTTCACCACCACACGCTTAGTGGCGAGCTCGTATGCGGGGGCAAGCAGGCCGTCGGCATCTAAGTCTGCACCTACCAAGGTTTGGAATACACGCATTTCTTTTTTCACTGCGGCGGATTTTTCACGATGTGGATACATAGGGTCAAGGTATACAACATCAATCTCATCTCCACTAACCTTAGCGGCATCAGCTAACGCCTCAAGGCTAGAGCCATGAAATAGCTGCATACGCTCGCGCATCCAAGCGCCAATTTCAGCATCGTCATAGGCGCGGCGCAGACCATCTTCAAGCAGTGCAGCCACCACGCTATGACGCTCAACCATAGTGACTTTACAACCTAGGCTAGCCAGCACAAATGCATCGCGTCCAAGGCCTGCAGTACCATCAACCACTGTTGGCGTAACACCTTGCTTAAGTCCAACAGCTTTAGCGATTGCCTGACCACGACCGCCGCCAAACTTGCGCCTGTGGGCGACAGCGCCGCTAACAAAGTCAACACTAATGCCAGCTAACTTCGGCTCATCACGCTTATGCAAAGTTAAGGTATTTTGCTCAAAACGCAGCTCGAACTCAGCGTCTTGTTGCCACACCAAATTCCAACGCTGGGCGATGTCGACAAGAGATGGATACTGCTGATTGAAAAATACCGGAAATTGCAACTGACTAACCCTACCAATAAGTGAGCGGCTATTATGCCAAAACCCGGCATCACTGAGAACTGTTGTGAGCAATAGGGCCTGTTGATCTTTCAAGATTACTTTTGCAGCTGCTTGTTGGAAATTTATACAAGGCAACGACTTTGATGTGTGGTTATTCCACATGAGTAAGTCGTTAACACAGTAGAAATGACAACAAGCGCTGCCTGAAAGGTTCGTTTAAAAGCGCTTTACTCTACGTTACGAGCCACTTGTTTAGTCGACTAAACTGCATAGCTCGCGTCTTGATTAAAGTGCTTTTAATTCGAACAAATTCTAATCAGCAAAGATCAACAGGCCCTAATTACAGCAACTAAAAAAACTTACCCGATGGCCCTGGAAACACCACAGGACTGACATTGCCGTTGGCAGCAACACTGGCAACACCAAACAGGTAGTTATCTATGACCATGTTTTCCACCGTAAACTCGGTCACCTTGCCAACATACCGACTATGTGTCCATTCTGGCGCAGTAGTCGAGCGCCAATAAACGCGATAACCCACGACACTATCATCAGTTGATTTTTGCCAGCTTAGGGTGGTACTTGGCGACACGTGACCAAAGATATTTACTTGCTGCGGCGGTGCTGGCGCCCACGCCATTGACGCAAGGCTAATGGCGTTTAACGCGGTGAGTTTAGCGTTAAAGTCAAAATCGACACCTTCGATGGTATCGCCATACTCAATGCCATCTTCAATACGTAAATCCTGATGCTGGCGATGATAGTGCTCATTCGTTTCCATCACGCGCACCGCTGGGAAACCAGCTTTATTAAATGGCAGGTGATGACCGCCGCGGCCGAACCTATCCAAGCGATAAACTAGCTGAACATCAAGGTTGGTCATGTATTGGTCGACCAAACGTTTGATGTTGCGCGCCAGATTACGTGAGGCGGAATCATTCTCGCCGCCACCAAAATAGCGTTGGCGCGCTTCATCTTCAGTCTCAACGTAACGCACTCCTTCAGAGAATACGCGCACCGTAGAGTTGTTGATTACACCATTAATACCCGCGATATTGCCGATCATGTCATTATTGAGCACACCTTGAACCCGCCAGCCCTGCTCTTTAGCGTAATCAGCTAAAATCTCGCCGCCGTATAAACCTTGTTCTTCACCCGAAAGCGCAGCGTAAACAATGGTGCCATTAAACTTATACTTTGACAGCACACGTGCTGCCTCTAACGCGCCTGCGACACCTGTCGCATTGTCATTCGCCCCAGGTGACAGTGATTTGGCATCTAACACATCGGTGACTCGCGAGTCGATATCACCACTCATCATCACTACGCGCTTAGGGTCGACACTACCACGCTGCAATGCAATCACATTGACCACTTCAGTTGGCTCTGCAATACGCTTACCTTGCACGGTTTTTGCCACGGTAAACACTTCTAAACAGCCGCCACACTCTTTAGATATCTGCTTAAATTCCGTTTCAATCCAGCGCCTTGCTGCGCCGATACCTGTGGTGTTTGACTCGGTATCAGACAAGGTATGGCGAGTACCAAAGCTCACCAGCTTAGTCACATCAGCGCGCAATCTATCGGCACTTGGCGCGGTTGCGATATCATACAGGCGCATATCTTCTTGAGATGGCGCAGGCTCGGCAATCGCGCCAAGCGAGCATACTGCAACAAGCGATGTCATAAGTTGTGAAACTAAGCGAGACATGATGAGTTCCTTAAAGTTATGAATACTGACAACGTCGACCAACAGGCAAACAGATTATTAGTTCTACTAAATTAACCAAGGTGAGTCCAAACAATCACTGCAAGTATTTGTTTCAGAGTTCATTTGGCAGAAGTAAGGAATAACGGTATTAATTAGGTGAGCGGCAGATCAGCTGGCTCTGTGGGCTTTTTGATAGCGTTTATACAGAATTTGTACTCGTTTTACATAGGCCTGAGTTTCGGGAAATGGCGGCACACCGTTGTGCTTGAGCACATTGCTTGGGCCGGCATTGTAGGCAGCGCAGGCTAGCTCAAGATCACCTTTAAATTGCTTGAGTAGCTTGGCAAGGTAGCGACTGCCACCATTAATATTGTCAGCCGCATTGAGTGAGTCCAGCACGCCCATTTCTTTTGCCGTAACTGGCATCAATTGCATTAAGCCTTTGGCGCCCACGCGGGATACCGCCTTTTCTTTAAAGGCAGATTCAGCATGAATAACTGCGCGAATAAGCGCCGCATCTAACTTGTGCTGGCGAGCGGCATTATTAACAAAGTGCTTATAGTCAGCAGTATTAAGCGGGATCTTATACCAATCGATAGTTGACTCTGGGCGGCAGGCAAAACACTCATACAACAAGACTTGATAGTCATTGTGCTGTGGGCTTTTATCGCTGAACACCGTAATGCCATCAGCATTTTGATATTGGTATACACGGCGCTTTTCCACCCCGATATCATTTAATATGCCATTTTCCGAATAGCTTGCTTTAATACTGCGTTTAGGTGCTTTAACTGAAGTGTCCTGTTCAAGAGGATAGTCGTTGTTAAGCACCACACTATCAGACTGATGTTGCTCAGGCGGAGACAGTTTAATCGCGGTTTTGCCTTGTTGACTCAGGCTTAGCTTGGGTTTAGAAATGGATTTTGAGCTGGCGTCTGTGCCTGAACCCGCAGCAAGCGCGAATTGGCAGCAAGCCAACAGCGCAAAACACAATAATTGCACTAACGTACACAACTTATTAACTCGCAGATAAATAGGTACGTTAGTGGTTTGGGTCACAGCAGCTTTCCTTACTAGACTCGCTCAAAGTTAGTTGATAGCTGGAGTGGCAAAGGTTGGCAGTGGTGAAAGGTTAGTTACGCGTGTGATCACTGCGCCCGGTAGTAAATTCACTCCAGAATTTAGCTCGGTTACGGTTTGATTATAGAAGCTTTGCACAGTCTCGATATCTTGAGCAAGTTGGTTTTGTTGCTGTTTTTTCTTGGCAGAGAAACTTGTTTCACCAATTAGCACAAAAAACTCATTCAATTCTTTATCGAGTCGTTGCCACACTTTAAGCATGGTGGCTAAATCAGTGTCGAGCTTTTGATCCCATGCGGATTCAGCTTCAAGCAGTTTTAGCTTATGGAATTTATTGCGCACATTGGCAGACCAAGAAGCTTGAGTCTCTTTAGAAAATGCCTGCAGCAGTGCTAAACGTAGGTCAATTTTCTGCTGTATGGTTTTAAGGGCTTTGATTGCTGAGCTACGACGCTTATTAAGACCGGCGTACCACAAGCAGCCTGATATCAATGCCAAACCTAGGCACAGTATGATGGCTAACATTGCTAAATCCTTCGTTTTTTGTGCTTATGGCGCACTTTTTTATTTTTATATTTAGCCTTAACTCGACTTTAGAAATTCAGCTGATGTTGTGTAATTACACTCAGTTGAAGCTACGAAATACGAGCTTAGCTAGACTAATACTAAGCATAAAATGCGACCGAGATCACCTTTTCATGGCTTCAAGATGTAAAGCCTGATGAACACTAGCTAACCATAAAGTTCTATAAACCCACCAATTCAGCCATTTAAGCATAAAAGCACTGTAAAACAGCTCATTAACAAGTTTTTAAGAACAACTTAAACAGATGAAAAATTAAAACTTATATAATTCAGACAAATAGCTAAAAATCATTAGTGAGACATTTTTAATCACTCGATCAAAAATTATTATATTTTTCGGCAGGCGATCAATGAACTAACTGCTCTTTTTACCCTGTACAATTGGACGCTAAGCTCAGGTTAGCATTAGCTTCGCTTTAACTGCCTCAAATACCCAATCTGAACAGTTTGTAGATTAAGGATATGAATTTCAGGCATAAAAAAGCCCAATCGTAATGATTGGGCGAATGACTTGTTCAATGGGGATAAAGGTAAGTCATAAGTGAGGCGAGCCTCAATGTTCCACATCCATGATCTTTATAATAGGTAACCTAAATTCAGGTTAATCTCTCATCATATTCTCTAACTATGTTTTCTAAGCATGCTCGCTAAACAGAACATGAAAACAAATAGTTACTTGCGTTCGCGCACGGATCATCGCTGACAGCGGTTAGTGCTTTTCTAATTCGGTTATCAACGCTTCTACTCTTTTGCTGAAGTCATTAGCTTCAACGGCAACATCGACATAATTAATGACGTACTCATCAGACATAACTATGTGCAACTTGATATCGTTATTGCGGCAAACCACCTGAAACCAAGCTCGGTCTGAACGTGAGTTAATTTGCCCTAGCGAACCCGACTTAATATCGTCCTTTGGGCAACGATTAATGGCCTTGATTTCATCGTAGGCGTCATGTGCTTTAGCTGCGATGTCGCGCAACTTGTAGGCATCTGCTTTAGTGAGTGTGCTTAGCGAAACAAAGTCTGCACCTTTCGATTCGTACATTGTCCAATAGGTGTGCTCACGGTCAGTGTTTACCGTTACCTTCATAGTCGGCAAGCTTACACTGCCATCAATAGTGATCTCTTGAATTAGGGCTTGAGCTTGCCAACTCATCAACATGACAACTAAACCGATAATCTTCTTCATCTACTGGTCCGCCTATGTGGGTAACTGAAACAAGACGAAATACTAAAGAGATTGCTAAAGTAGCTCTGTTCTTAAAAGAACATAACCTACAAAATTGTCAGATATATCATTAGATTTTTTGAATGTAACATTAATAACAGTAAGTTATGAATTGGCAGGAACAAAAAAGCTCGGCATAAGCCGAGCTTTTTTCAGTTAACTAAGATTATCTCACGTTAACCTTGGCTTTGAGGTTTCGCTTTTTTACGTGCTTCACGCTCACGTTTACTAAAGACTTTCTCAACCACGAAGAAGAACAGTGGGATTAAGAAAATACCTAAGAAGGTCGAACTCATCATACCGCCAAGTACACCAGTACCTAGAGCATTTTTACTACCTGAGCCCACACCAGTACTAATCGCTAACGGTACAACACCGAAACCAAACGCCAGTGACGTCATTAGGATTGGACGTAAACGTACACGAACTGCATGCAGCGTTGCATCCATTAAGTCCGCACCTTTCTCATAGAACTCTTTGGCGAACTCTACAATCAAAATCGCGTTCTTGGTTGCGAGGCCGACTGTAGTCAACAGACCAACCTGGAAGAATACGTCGTTAGGTAACCCGCGACCATTCATTGCCAACAGTGCACCAATCACACCCAACGGCACCACAAGAATAACCGCAAACGGCACAGACCAGCTTTCATATAATGCTGCAAGTACCAGGAACACCACCAAAATAGATAGCGCATACAAGGCCGGAGCCTGATTACCTGACAAACGCTCTTCATATGACAAGCCGTTCCACTCAACGCCAAATCCAGGCGGTAGCTGAGCGACCATTGCTTCAATATCTGCCATTGCATCACCGGTGCTGTAACCCGGAACAGTTGCACCTTGAATGTTTACCGCAGGTACACCGTTAAAGCGTTGTAACTGAGGAGAACCGTAATTCCATTGCCCTGAAGCAAATGCTGAAAACGGTACCATTTCTCCTTCTGAGTTACGCACATACCATGAATCTAGGTCGCTGGGTTGCATACGATATGCAGCTTCACCTTGGACATAAACTTTTTTCACACGACCACGGTCAATGAAATCATTGACATAAGAACCACCCCAGGCCGTTGCCAGTATGCTATTGACGTTATCAATATCGACACCTAACGCACGAATTTTTGCTTGATCGATATTGATTTCATACATAGGCGCATCTTCCTGACCATTAGGACGCACCCCTACAAGGTTAGGATTTTGAGAAGCCATACCCAGTAGTTGGTTACGAGCATTGATCAGCGCGTCATGTCCTTGACCACTGCGGTCTTGTAGATATAAATCGAAACCGTTGGCAGTACCCAGTTCAATAACAGCAGGTGGTACAAAGGCAAATACCAATGCTTCTTTTATTTGAGAGAAGCGAGCCATTGCACGGCCAGAAAGTGATTTTACATCTTGCCCCGGATCTTGACGCTCAGCCCAGTCATGTAAACCAACAAACGACATCCCCATGTTTTGGCCCATACCTGCAAAGCTGAAACCAGCTACGCTAAATACAGATTTAACGTTTTCACCTTCCTCTTCAAGATAGAAATCACTAATTTCTTCTAATACCTTGATGGTACTTTCTTGGGTCGAGTTGGTAGGCAAAATAGCCTGAGTAAACATAATGCCCTGATCTTCATCTGGCAAAAATGCAGTTGGCATGCGAAGGAAAATCCACGCGGTAGCAACACCAATCATTAAGTAGACAAACATCATACGAACGCTGCGTTTCAAGATAGACGCAACACTCGCTTCATAACGCGAAGTCAGTTTGTCAAAATTACGGTTAAACCAGCCGAAGAATCCCGTTGTAGCGTGAGTGTGACCTTTTGGTAATGGTTTTAGCATGGTGGCACAAAGTGCTGGTGTCAGCACCATAGCAACAAACACCGACAAGGCCATTGCAGATACAATAGTGATTGAGAACTGGCGGTAAATAACACCGGTTGAACCTTCCATAAACGCCATCGGAACGAATACCGCAGATAGCGTTAAACCAATACCTACTAGTGCACCGGTAATTTGGTCCATGGATTTCCGGGTTGCTTCAAGTGGACTTAAGCCCTCTTCACTCATTACCCGTTCGACGTTCTCCACCACAACGATGGCATCATCAACCAGTAGACCAATCGCCAACACCATAGCAAACATGGTTAGCGTATTAATGGTAAAGCCAGTTGCTGAAAGAATTGCAAATGTACCAAGCAGAACCACAGGAACTGCAATAGTTGGGATCAAAGTAGCCCTAAAGTTCTGCAAGAACAGGTACATGATCAAAAATACCAGTACAATTGCTTCAAGCAGGGTATGAACTACACCCTCAATTGACTTTTCAACAAATGGAGTTGTGTCATATGGGTAGTGAATTTCTAGCCCAGCTGGAAAATACTGCTTGAGCTCATCTAAACGCTCGCGGATGTTATTTGCAGTATCTAACGCATTAGCCCCTGTCGCGAGTTTGAATGCTAAACCAGCTGCTGGCTTGCCATTATAGAATGATTCAACCGAGTAGCTTTCTGCACCTAGCTCAACACGTGCAACGTCTTCAAGGTACACATTGGCACCTGAAGAATCAGATTTTAAAATAATGCGTTTAAATTCTTCAGGAGTTTGTAACCGGCTTTGTGCGGTAACAGTCGCATTTAACTCCTGGCCTGGTAAAGATGGTGCCCCACCTAATTGCCCCGCAGAAACCTGAGCGTTTTGCTCACGAATCGATGCCATAACATCAATACTGGTTAGGTTATATTGCGTCAGTTTTAGCGGTTCTAGCCAGATACGCATAGCATATTGCGCACCGAATAACTGCAGTTCACCAACGCCCGGAACACGGCTCATTGGATCCTGTAGGTTAGCAGCCACATAATCAGAAATATCATCTTTGGCCAGCGAACCATCTTCAGATACAAACGCAGCAACCATTAAGAAGCCAGCACTGGACTTGTTAACGTTAACTCCTTGTGCTTGAACTTCTTGTGGTAGCAGCGTCATCGCCGCTTGCAGCTTGTTTTGTACCTGTACTTGCGCAATATCTGGGTCGGCTTCAGCATTGAAGGTAAGGGTAATTGTTGCGTTACCAAAGCTATCACTGCTTGAAGAGATATAACGCAAGTGGTCAATACCCGTCATGCGTTGCTCAATAACCTGCGTTACAGTGTCTTCCATGGTTTTAGCGGAAGCACCTGGGTAGGTAGCATCAATGACAACAGTCGGTGGCGCAATACTTGGGTATTGGGCAACAGGTAGGTCTTTAATAGCTAAGACACCTGCCAGCATGATTAAAATAGAGATCACCCACGCAAAAATAGGACGATCGATGAAAAAACGTGCCATAACGATTTCCTATTTAGTTGGTGTCGAAGTTGACACGACTTGTGGTGCTACTGGTGCTCCAGGGCGAATTTTCTGCAGCCCTTCAACAATGAGCTTATCCCCAGGGACTAAGCCATCGACAATACGCCATTGGTTGTTAATTGCTTCGGCAGTTTTAACCATGCGAACTTCAACAGTATTTTCAGCATTAACCACCATGACCATCGGCTGACCTTTAGGGTTACGAGTTACTGCCTTTTGCGGCACTAAAATTGCGCTAGGGTCAGTACCAGTATCTAAACGGGCACGAACATACATGCCTGGTAGCAATAAACCATCAGGGTTTGGAAACTCAGCACGGATCGTCACAGAGCCAGTTGCTTCATCAACACTGACTTCGGCAAACTTCAGAACGCCAGCATGTTCATATTCTGTGCCATCTTCTAACAACAGAGAAACAGACGCATCTTCAGATTGCTGTAACTTACCGGCGCGTAACTGAGACTTGAGGCGTAACATTTGCGCACTAGATTGGGCAATGTCGACATTAATTGGATCTAATTGCTGGATAGTTGCAAGTGTAGAGTTTTGGTTTGCTGTTACCAATGCTCCAGCTGTAACTGAAGACTTACTAATGCGGCCTGAAATCGGTGCTTTTACTTCGGTATATTGCAAATTAATTTCCGCAGTATTGATTGCCGCTTCAGCTACAACTACACCAGCTTTTGCTTCTTGATAAGCAGCAAATGCTTCATCGTAATCCTGTTTACTAATCGCGTTGGTTTGCACCAAAGCCTCATAGCGCTCAGAAGTCGCTTTCGCAGAGCTTAATGCTGCTAAAGCACGAGCTAAATCAGCTTTAGCGCTAATCAATGTTGCTTCATAAGTTGCTGGGTCAATTTGGTACAGTGATTGACCTTGATCAACGATACCGCCCTCAGTGAAACCTCGTGAGGTAATGATACCTGTAACCTGCGGGCGAACCTCAGCCTCTAAATAGGCGCGGCTACGACCTGGTAGCTCCACTTCAATAGCTTGAGGTGCAGCTTTAACGGTAATGACTCCAACTGGGGTGGGCGGTCTTTGCTGCTGTGATTGGCCAGCTTGTTGTGCCTCTTGGTTACAAGCTGATAGCCACATTGTGGCTGCCACAACAGCGGCAATTTTGAGTGCTTTGTGCATGTTATCTATACTCCTAATGCATCCCCTAACTCGCCCACTTTGGTGGATCATATTATTCCTTGGGGATAATACTTTTTATTGCTTAAAAATTAGCTGGCGCCTTTATCTCACAGGCGTTTAGGGCTCACAACAAACTTGTGAGCCCTAAATTGTAAACAAATAATAAGATTCGCTCCGCTGTTATCAATCCATTAACATTCCACAAATTTTGACGACACTTAGACACGCAAATTAGTAAAATGCTAAGCAAATGTTAGTGGTTAAAATCTCTCTTGCCTAATAATTCGATCAATAAATGACCAAGTTAAACTCTGGTTTGTGAACTTAGTCAAAACAGCGACTTATATATTGTTAGCCACTGGTTTTATTGCTCCATTACTAGCGGTTTCGGTTTCAGCGCTGAGCATGGGCTTCCACCATGCATGGGTCGAACTCGCCTCACCAATCACCACTTCTTCACCAAAACGTGGCGTCACCAGCTCTACATTGTGCGCCTGGGCCAATTGGCTGATTTTCTCTAATGGCTCAAACCAGTCATGCAGCGCTAGGTCAAACGTACCGTTATGGATCGGCAACATAGTTTTACCTTGTAAATCGATATGCGCTTGCAAGCTCTGCTCAGGCAACATGTGAATATCGCTCCACAATTCGTTATACGCGCCTGTCTCCACTAAGGTTAGGTCAAACGGACCAAAGCGCTCACCAATCTGTTTAAATCCACCAAAATAACCACTGTCTCCACTAAAAAATATGCGGTGCTGTTGCCCTTGGATCACCCAGCTAGCCCATAATGTGTGGTCTCTATCTAATAAGCCACGGCCTGAGAAATGCTGAGTTGGGGTCGCTGTTAACTTTAATGAACCAAGCTCAATGTCTTGCCACCAGGCAAGCTGGGTTACCTTAGCGGCGTCAATGCCCCAATCAATCATATGGTCACCCACTTTCAACGGGGTAACAAAGTGCGCCACTTTTTCATCCAGGGCTTTAATTGCCGCCTTATCTAGATGGTCATAGTGATCATGGCTGATTATCACCGCTTTAATCTGTGGCAACTCTTCAATGCTGATTGGCGACTGATGGAAACGCTTAGGGCCAGCCCATTGCACAGGTGAAGCTCGCTCACTAAATACAGGGTCAAGTAAGATAAACTCACCATCGATACGCATCAGCAAAGTTGAGTGCCCCAAACGATAAATAGCGTCATGCGACTCAGCAATCAGCTGCGATTTGGTCAATGGCACAACTGGTACCTGCACCGTCGGTGCTGGCGCAGCGCGTTTGGCTCCAGCGTAGGCTTTCATAATCTGCCATATGTCACCTAAACCACTTTTATATTCAGTTTCACTATTGATGAACTTGTCACCACTGGTTTTTTGTTTGCTCATAGTACTTGCCTCATCTTCAACGACCGATTCAGCTTTGACGTACTTGCACGTATATATGCTCAGTGCGATGGCAAATAGCGCCATTAATGTGGCTGCAATTGTCATTTTCACCTTTCGACCTCTCAAAAAAGTAAACTACACGGTTTAGTTTATTCATGTTATCTTGAAAAGTAAACTACCCAGTGTAAAATACTCATCAACATTTTTATGCCCCTGTGCAATCAGCGAGACAACACCATGACAACCGAGCAAAAGAAAACCCGCAGTGAAATAAAGCGTGAGGCAATAATTGAAGCCGCACAGCAAGCTTTTACTGAATGCGGTGTGGCAGCAACGAGCATGGATAAGATTGCAGAACAAGCGCAAGTATCTAAGCGCACCGTGTACAACCACTTCAAAACAAAAGAAGAGCTGGTGATGCACCTAGTAAATCGCTTGTGGGAAGAGTCACTCGCGCGCCCTACGCTTGAGTATGATGCCGATCGCGACTTGCAAAGTCAGTTGACGGAGTTGCTACTAGGTGAAATCAACCAAATGGCTCAACAAGTTAATATTGATGTTGCCCGCATGGCAATTGGCCACCTGTTTTACGACACCACAGGTATGAGCCAGGAAATGCAACGTTTGAAAGATTCAGAAACAGCAATCCTACGCTGGATAAAAGCGGCAAAATTAGATGGTCGTCTAGAAGTCAGCGCCCCCTTATTTGCTAGTGAGCAGATTTGGCACCTAATGAAAGGCCATTGTTTCTGGTCACATATCATAGGTAACTTACCTCCGTTACCTGAAAGTGACCGACTGCATCTAGCTAAAGAGACTGCACTGATGTTTCTTGCTCGCTACCAAACAGACAAGTCATAAAATCCTCACTCGACGACGATAGAGCCAATACAGTGAGATAGATCACACAGACTCAACAACCAATGTATCACTTTGTATCTCTATGTAAATTAACGCAAAGATGCAAGTTAAAGCCATTGAATAATTTAGAGTGGGCGAGTAAATTTGCGAATATATGAATTATTCAATACGCCTTTATGAATATCAAAAGGTGAGAGTTTACACGGAGGTTAACTAAATTGATGCTGCACAAACTGTTGGTCAGGTTTACGCTACTATTGTTGCTTGTTAGCAACACGGCTATAGCGACTGACAATGCAGCTGCTCGTATGAAATACACCTCGGTAAATATCACCCCAAACTCAGTTACCGAAGCGACCGCGACAGAGAAAAATGTTGCCGAGCGTATCTTATATATCGCCGAAGATCACACCATGCTGCCAGCAGATATTGCCAAAGAAGCCGAGCAGCTATTGCAACTTTCTAAACAGAAAAACTGGCTCAAAAACGAGGTAATGGCTGCAGCAGCAAAAGCCTCGATGCTGAGCTATATGGAAGACATTCCAGAGGCCTTATCGCTAATTAATCGCTACTTACCGATAGCCCAAACCAATCACTATAAATCCACAGAGATTCGCCTGCGTTTAGCCTACCTAACGGCAAGTGACGCCATGGGACAGTCAGATGAAGCCCTGCAGCAAATTCAGCACTTATTAGATTTAATCCCCACAATTTCAGATCAAACGCAAATTGGGCGTGTCTATCTCAGTATTGCTGAATACCAATACGCCCAACGCGACTTTGGCGAATCGCTTACCTATATGCAAAAAGCCTATCAGCTATTTGCAGCATCAGATCACAAAGTAAAACTCAGTGACACCTTAAATGCACTCGCCAACTTATATAACGCCCTAGGTGATAGACAATCTGCGATTAGTTATTACCAGCAAGCTCTCGCGATGAAGCAAGAACTAAAAGACGACTACAGCACTGCAGTTATCGCCTATAACCTAGGCACAACCTACTCCCAAGATAGGCAATTTGATCTAGCCAAACAAACGCTAGCTTTAACGATAGAGCTCACTGAAAAAACAAAGGATGATGTCGGCACAGCGCTTGCTCAAATGGGAATTGCCGGGATTGCACTCAAGCAGGGGAAAACAGCTAAAGCTATTGAACTATTCTCCATCGCCAAATCGAGCTTTGAGCAAATTGGTGTAGCCAGAGGTTGTTTTCAAGCAACACTTGGACTTCATGATGCTTTCTACCAAACTCAGCAATATCAGCGCGCACGGGAACAATTAGAGGATTTACAACAGTTAGCGCAACAACTCGATTTAGATGACTTCTATGCAAAAGTGAGCAAACGTGAGGCTGACAACGCCGCAATAAAGGGTGACTTCGAACAAGCTTATATCAAACTACTTAGCTTTCATGAGCAAACCGTAGATAAGTATGAGCAGGAAAAGCAAGGCAATATTCAACAGTTAAAAGTGCGTTTTGATACCGAAATAGCCCAACAACAAAACCAACTACTGCAGAAACAAAATCAGGTAAAACAGCTTCAAATTGAGCAACAAAGTAACCAACGCCTCGTGCTGATATTGGCAGTATTAGTTGGTGGTATTATGCTGTTTTATCAATTTAGAAATCGCCAGTTCTATCGAAACCTTGCGATGAAAGATTCGCTCACATCTGCGGCAAACCGCCGGGCGATTATTAGTTCAGGCAAACAAAAGTGTGCTTGCGAGACTAACTCCACGACAGTTGTATTGGTCGACTTAGATAACTTTAAATCGATCAACGACACCTATGGCCATGACACTGGCGACGAAGTACTGATTGCATTTGCCCACGCCTGCAGACAAACCATGCGTAAACATGATGAATTTGGTCGTTACGGCGGCGAAGAATGGTTACTGTTGCTTGACCGTGCCAGCGAGCAAGATGTAATTGCCGTAATGCGCCGAATTCACAATACCCTAAACAAACAGGCTCTCAACGGTTATCCAAAGGATAAAGTCATTAACTTTAGTTGTGGCGTTGCAGTCAACCCTGCTCACGAGTCCCACCGACTAGACACGCTAATTAACCTCGCAGACGAACGTTTATATCAAGCCAAACAATCGGGACGTAATGCTATTGGCCTGACCGACCAGGTTGTTAAAATCTATCAAAGCTAATTGAAGCTAACAGACCTATCACCACAGAAACAAACGTTTAAGTATCAAACTGTTACACAGATTAAATAATCGTAAATTTTGCATTAAAACGCGTTGAATAAACTAGGCTAACAAGGTAACGTGTGGCGCTTAATTAACCAGTCTAGACACTGGTGTACTGATACGGACAGATTTCAAGGCTTAACCTGCATGCCACCTCACCTTGCATTCTATACTCGCTTGTTCATCACAACCGTGATGTTAACAACCAGCTTTGCAACTGTAGCCAAGCCCAGTAACATCATTGATGAAGCCGAAATTGCAGCAGGCAATGTCACCCAACTAACTATGCTTCAGCGTATTGAATACCTAGCACAAGACCAAGCATTAGCTCCTAACGACATCATTACCGAAACCGAGCAGCTCATTCGCCTTGCTCAGCATAATCAGTGGCTAAAAAATGAAGTGATGGCTGCAACGGTGCAAGTTGAAATGCTTGCATATATGGAGCGTGTTGAAGAGGCAAATACCCAAATTAACCACTACTTGCCCATTACTGAATCTCAACACTTTCAAGAGCTCAATATCAGGATGCAGCTCGCTCAGCAACGCATAAGTGATTCAGTTGGATATTCAGAAGAGGTCGAGCAACAAAAACAACTACTACTGGAAATCGCACCCACGTTAAGTAATCGGCACCTGGCTGGGAAAATTTATCTGTCGGTAGCCGAGCGCCAGTATGCTCACAACCAGCTAGATCAATCGCTGAAAAACATGCAGCAAGCCTACAATATTTTCTTTGAGCTAGATGATCAGGTTAATTTAAGTGATGTGCTTAACTCATTGGCAAACCTCTACAACTACCTTGGCGACGACCTAGCGGCGATTGACTACTTTAAACAAGCCTTAGCAATCAAAAAGCAGCTGAAAGACGAATTTAGTAGTGCCGTCATCGCCTATAACCTGGGGATCACATACAGCCACTTAAACAAACTCGAATTAGCAGAACAAGCATTGGCTGAGTCTTTCAGCCTCAGCCGTAGTATCGACGATGAAATTGGTGTTTTACTTGCCAAAGCCGGACTCGGCAGCGTTGCCCGTTTACAAGGTGATTATGAGCAAGCGATAAAACTTTATAGCGAAACTCGCGAGGCCTTTCTTGGCACAGGGGTAAATCGAGATATCTATAGCGCCACACTAGGTTTATTTGACAGTCATTTTGCGGCCGGCAACATAGCGCAAGCTCAGGCTTTATTGCCTGAGCTTGAGCAACTCGCCAGTCAACTTAACGCTCAAAACGCTTCGCTTAAGCTACTGCGACGACAAGCCAAAAACGCCTATGCCATGGGTGAGTACCAACAGGCATATAACAAAATGGAAAGTTATTACGAGCAAGAGTTAGCAGTATACGAGCACGAAAAAAAGAAGAAGCTACAAACCCTTAAAGTACGATTTGACACTGAAATGGCTCAGCAAAACAACGAGCTGCTGAAAAAAGACTTACAGCTAAAACAGCTGCAACTCGACAGCCAAAGTAACCAACGCTTGTACTTAATACTCGCCATTTTAGGGGGTGCGTTGCTACTATTTAGGCAGTTCAAACATCGTCAATTCTATCGCGATCTAGCGATGAAAGACCCGCTCACATCCGCTGCTAACCGAAGAGCTGTTATCAATGCGGGGCAACTAATTTGTGCCAACAGTCAAAGTGCTGCCACCATTATTTTGGTCGACTTAGATAACTTTAAACAAATCAATGACAGCTTTGGTCATGACACTGGCGATGAAGTGCTGATAGCCTTTGCCAACGCCTGCAAACAAACACTGCGCAAAAGCGACACTTTTGGGCGTTATGGCGGTGAAGAGTGGCTTATTTTGCTAGATCAGGCAAATGAGGGGCATGCTGTTGCTGTACTCAAGCGGATCCATCAAGCGCTTAACCAGCAAGCATTAATTGGCGTGCCAAACGACCAAGATATCAACTTCAGTAGCGGCGTGGTCATGCGCGAGGCTAACAGCGAGCTGCAGCTGGACACACTTATCAACCTTGCAGACCAAAGGCTATATCAAGCCAAAGCATCAGGTCGTAATGCAATTCAACTATCAGAACAATTGGTCGCTCTATCTTCCTAGGCCCTAGTTTTATATAGATTT
Organism: Shewanella maritima; assembly: GCF_004295345.1. Lineage (NCBI taxonomy): Bacteria > Pseudomonadati > Pseudomonadota > Gammaproteobacteria > Alteromonadales > Shewanellaceae > Shewanella > Shewanella maritima. Next base: position 2,149,421 of record NZ_CP036200.1, read on the forward strand.
TGTTGAAAGTCTTTCTTTATCAAGGCTCTTTTTCAACACTGCACTATCATTACAATGACCAACACTCGAAGAATATAGGATCACGCTTTTATGGACTCGTCTAAATCTCTACTCGCTTTGGCATTACTAGCAACCAGCACCATTGCAGCTACAGTGACCATCACTGGAGCCTATGCAGCCGACAAGCAATCTCACCTGGTAAGCGCCAGCGACATAAACTGGGGTTACTTAAACCCACTAAGAGGCGACAAGAGTCCGGGAGCGGCCGACCTGTGGGGCGACCGTACTAAAAATACCGCAACTGGCATGTTAGTGCGCTTTAAAAAAGGCTTTTCATCACCACCGCACATCCACAACATCTCATACCGCGGTGTTGTGATAGACGGTCTAATGCATAACGACGATCCGAGTGCAGAAAAAATGTGGCTACCAACCGGCTCATTTTGGACTCAACCAGCGGGTGAAAACCACATTACAGCGGCAGATGGTCAAACAAACCTTATCTATTTAGAAATCGATAGTGGCCCTTACCTTGTGCAACCAAGTAGTGAGCATTTTGACAATGGTGAGCGCCCGATTAACCAACACTCAAGCAATATGGTGTGGTTAGCACCAACTGATGCAACGGCTGTAAATCAGTCTAACGCTCAGGTTACTTATCTTTGGGGCAGTACCAAAATAGGTGAAATGGGCGGCGCCATGATCAAGCTGCCAGCCAAATTTGATGGCGAGCTAAAGGTAACGGCTGATGAATTTCGCACCGTGGTGATTGCCGGTGAACTTGACTATCAATCTAAAGAGCAACCTAGTATTAACCTAAAACCTGGGAGCTATGTTAGCTCAAATGGCGAGTTCAGCCACCAGCTGCAAACCGAGGTTGCTACCACCTTGTATATCAGAACAAATGGCAGCTTTAATTTAAACAGCAAATAACTACTGATTCTACAAAATGAAGGTTGACTGGTTATCGCTCTCAATGATAGCCAGTCCACCCAAATAGGCTGAGCAGCCTTAAAAGTTGTCAAGGGACTGTTAACACCGCCTCCCATTCAATACAAATTCAAAGCATTCCACCACCGCGCAAACAATCAACAACAACCAGTAACAGCACCCCTACCGTTTACAACAAGTTTGCAACAGCGCTTTTAGTAACACTCACAAAACACATTAAAGAAGTTTAGTGGTGAATCTCTGACTATCATTCTCATCCATTCTTGATAAGGCATACTTATCAAGCACTTAAATGGCTCAACAATGGAATTGCCTAAGCGCCATATGAAGAGCAACAACAATCTAGTCAGAGAGATTATTTAATGAAAAAGTTCATCTTAGCTTCAATCGCTACTGCTGTTTTAGCAACTTCAACTGTTTCTGCAAGCGAGTTCACCATCAACCCAATGATTGGTGCTTCTAACAACAAAGCATTTGGTACTAGCTTTGCTGCTGGTGTTGAAGCAGGCTATGGCGATGTGCTTATGGGTTACACCTACACTGGCACTTCAGAGAAGACGTCTTCTGAATTCATCTACGACGGCCAAGAAGCATTCACCAACAGTAAAGACGAATTTTCTGCTCACTCTATCTACGCGGGTTACCAGTTTGACGTTGCGGCAGGTAAGTTAGCGGTTAAAGCTGGTGTTGAAATCTCTAAGCGTAAAGCTAATGGCTCATTTGGTTGGGAAGCAATGACACCAACACCATTCTCAACTGCAAACAACGAAGGTGGTATGCTGCAATCTTCAGTGAAAGGTGAATCTTTGGTTCGCCCAATGGTTGGTTTAGGCTACCACTTAGACAACGGTTGGAACTTCAACTTACACTACACTTTCCACCGCAGCGACCGCCAAGCTACAGCTAACTTTACAGGCGCTTATATGAGTGCAGATGGATTTGAAGAAGAAAGCATCAGAAACGTTAAGACATCACTTAGCGACAAAGACATGAGCACTTGGATGTTCACTGTTGGTTACCGCTTCTAAGCAGATAAGCTAATTAGTTTTATAGCTAAATAGCCAAAAAAATACCTCATGCTAGTGAGGTATTTTCTTGAACAAACTTTGCCTTGCAGCACTTTTACCAGCCCAGAGACAGTAACAGTGCGGTTTATTCAAGCAAGTTTGTCAGTTAAGGGATTCTCTGACACCAAGGATGGTTCTCAATCGCTTGCGTCACCGGCCTGAGCTCGCAATCATAAGCTGCTTTCTGCCAGTAATAATTTCAACTCTACCAAGTTACATATGGTTATCACCCACGCTTAGCGAAATGATTTTGCTGATTTCGGCAAGTTTTAAACCCGTTTGCTGTTGATACTCATTAAATACTTTCTGGGTTTGCTTAAGCCCTGATTTCGACGTAAAACCACTATCGACTAACTTATTGGCTTTTAAATAAGCTTGCACATCTTGCGATAACAAAAAGGTATCTTTACCTATCGAGCGTAAAAAATACGGCCCTGTATTACCGCCTAAACGCGCGCCTTTTTGCTTTAGAATTTGCCATAAACCCACAATATCATCGCTCGGCCAGTGAGCAATAAACTCAGCAAAACTGCCGTGTTCACGGGTCATTTGCTGCACCATATAAGCGTTATCGACAATCGCCTGAGTTTTCTTTTGGTGGCGAATAAGCGTTGGATTGGTTGCGCGATCTTGAATTTGCTCTGGCGACAACATCAATACTTTAAAAGGATCAAAGTCGAAAAAGGCTTTCTCATACTCAGGCCATTTGTTCTCAACCACTCGCCACACAAAGCCGCTTTGAAATACCCGCTTACTCATTACAGATAGTAACTCGGCGTCGCTGTACTCGCTTATTTGCGCGGCGCTCAGTGTGTCTGGCAGCAATAATTCAACCGCATCAGGCCCGCCTTTACGCTCGCAAGCACGTTGATAAATAGACGAGAACTTTTCTAACTTAGCCACTTTGTGCTCCACAATATTTAATGGTATCTGCTATCTAAGCTTATCGAACCTAGGCGACTCTCTTTGCTTGCTCGACAACTTGCTCAGGTACAGATTGTAATTTAGGTGCGAGATTTTGCTCTTTTTTAAGCTGTAGGAATTCTTTCCACTTCACCACTTCTGCTGGCATTTGTGGTTGCTCACCGTCAAAACCTGCTTCACGCACTAGTTCTGCAATCGGCACTTGTTTGCCTTTATGCAAGAACACACCACGCACATGCACAATACAGTGCAAGCCACGTTTAGTGACAAAACGGTGCTCAATGTAAAAGTACTTTTGATCCCAACCAACTATCTTGGTCTCAATTTCAAACTTTTCCATTGGCTTAATATCACGGATAAAAGTGAATTCAGAAGCATTAACAATCGGCAGCCAACCCAAGCGTAAAAAGCGTTTCATAAAGCCCATTTCGGCAATCATGTGGGTGCGCGCTAAATCCATAAATGCTGGGTAACGCGAATTAGTGAGGTGCATATTGATGTCGCAATCAAGCGGCAAGGCACGAAAGCTAATACGGCTTACATCTAAAAAACCAATACGTTTAGTGCGATGAATACGCCACAGAAACAGCCAAATCAGGCGAAAGTACAAGTTCATGACTACTACTCCTTAAGTCAGGGGCACAAGGCTAGCAAAGGTCATACTGGCGAGCAACAATTTAGAGTATCTATCCTAATAACGATAAAGAATGTGATAGATACGGGTGTTTTTTCTCAGCCAGAAGCATTAGCATTGAAGCCCCTAATGGATAAGCCATTAGGATAATTCTCAGGGCGGGGCGAAATTCCCCACCGGCGGTAATTTATGTCAGGCATTGCCACATAATCAGCCCGCGAGCGCTCGATACGTCGAGGTCAGCAGATCTGGTGCCTTCCTCCAACATTGAGGGATATTCCAGAGCCGACGGTTATAGTCCGGATGAAAGAGAATAGAAAACCACTAGCAGCTCACGCTGTTAGTGCGCTTGCTATGGCCTGTTGGCCACTTTCCAAAGCCCTGATCCTTGATATTTTTTGGAGTAAACCATGGATCAGTTATCACTACTTGCGCCTTTTGGCGACCCAATCGAGCGCGTTGAAAAAGCCCTCGCTGCACTTAAGCAAGGTAACGGCGTATTACTGCTAGACGATGAAGATCGCGAGAACGAAGGCGACATCATCTATAGCGCAGAGCACCTCACAGCAAAACAAATGGCACTGATGATCCGCGAGTGCAGCGGCATTGTGTGCTTATGCTTAACCGACGAGCAAGCTAGCAAACTAGAATTGCCGCCAATGGTTGAGAACAACAACAGCGCTAATCAAACTGCGTTTACTGTATCGATTGAAGCCAAAGTTGGCGTGACTACCGGCGTGTCAGCCGCAGACCGCGTAACCACGATTAAAACTGCAATCAACCCAGATGCAAAGCCAACCGACCTTGCCCGCCCAGGCCATGTATTTCCACTACGCGCCCGTAAAGGCGGAGTCATGACTCGCCGCGGTCACACTGAAGGCACGGTTGATTTGATGCAGATGGCAGGTTTGCAGCCAGCAGGCGTACTTTGTGAACTAACCAATGAAGATGGCACCATGGCCAAAACGCCTGAGATCATAGAGTTTGGCTTAAAGCACAATATGCCAGTGCTGACCATTGAAGATATGGTGCTTTACCGCCAACAATTTGAGTTAAAGTTAGCTTAGGCTAAAGTTAGCTTATCTAACGCTCTACAGCTGCAAACTAAAAAGCGCAAACTGAATGTTTGCGCTTTTTTGTTGCTTAACGATCAGCGGTTAACCTAGCTTTGGCATTCCATACTTGCGAAAAACCAACCAATTACACATAGGCACAACAAGATAAGCCACAAACATGCCCACAGGCACACCTATGCCGACAGCTTTAATAAGCACCAACACGTCAAATCCAACCCTTGGAATAAGCGCAAACGGCACCATAATAGCGCTCATCACCACAGACATCAGAAAGCTAAAGAGCAAGCCTTTGAAGTGATGAGGTAATTCTGGAGCATATGTAGTTATGAACACGCTGACACCAATGCCAACCAAAGCTCCTGCAGGAATAGTTAGTGGCAGCTGCATCAACCAATTAAACATATCAAATGGCTGCTTGTAAGCCGTTAGGAAGATGAGGTTCATTGCTAACGAAAAGGTAATTGATACTAGTAGCCCAAACGTGCGGCGACTGTTGTTTTGATTTTCAGACATAAAAAAGCCTCCCGGTAAATTGAGAGGCGAGTGTATAGAAACATTTTTAAAATTATCAGTCTAGTTTTTTTTATAAAAATTCCTATTAGCCTGTAAGAACTCAAGCTTAAACAACTGATATAAATAGCTTTAAGTAAAATATTAACTCATAATTTTTTTAAAATTTTTTTGTAATTTTGAGCACAAATCGATTGAGTTAAATCGTATTCAAAAACGCCTGATACTTAGCCATGGTTTGCTTATCATCTAGCATATTTGTGTGAGTCGCACCTGGCACAATAATCAGCTGTTTATTGGCTGACTGACTGGCTTGATACAACTTGTCAGAAAGCTCTGCCGGCACCATTTCATCATTCTCGCCACCAATGACCAATAACGGGCCTTTATAATACTTGGCAAGGACTTGCTGGTTATCTACTTGCCTAAAGTTGCCTACCACTTCGATATCCACAAACGGCATATACCAAGGCGTTTTCTCATCCACCCAATCATCAACATTGGTCGCTGAGCCATGCATCACCAAGGCATCAATTTGATTAGATTTAGCCAGCTGCCCTGCAATAAAACTACCCAGTGAATAACCATGTAACACCAACTGCTTTGGCTGATATGTTTGCTGCAGGTATGCAAGCTGCGCCTGTGCGTCGCTGAGTAAATTATCAATAGTAGGTGAGCCTTCACTTGCCCCTAAACCACGGCGGTCGATTACCACAATGTCGGTTTGTAACTCGGCGAGCTTACTCAGCACTGACAAACTATGAGGCTCAACCTTCATACCATTACCTTGAAAGAACACCAACATGGTTTCGCTGTTAGGGTTGTCGATGTAAAAGCCCTTTAGATTGACCTTATCTTCTGTGGTGAAGGCGATTTGGGATACCTGACTAGGCGCCATTACCTGCGTGAGTTCGCCAACAAACTCTTGGGTGTAAGCCGTGTGCCCATCACTGCGAGCAATAAATTGCTGCTCGTCGATTTTCAAGGTGCAACCTGCAAGTAAAGCCATTAAAGCGGTGCCCAACATGGCTTGAGCAATTGATTGATTCGCCTTGCGCTTCCATACGGTCATAGATAGCTCCATTAGTTATTATCTGAGATTGAGATATTAGATTGATAGCGAAGAATATCGCCTGGCTGACATTGCAGGTGCTGACAAATGGCATCCAGAGTAGAAAAGCGAATTGCTCTCGCGCGGCCACTGCGTAGCACGGATAAATTTTGCGGGGTAATTCCCACTTTTTCAGCCAGCTCAGTCGACTTCATTTTGCGTTTTGCCAGCATGACATCTAATTCTATGATGATTGCCATATTGCTCACCTTAGCCCGTTAAATCGTTAACTGAGCTTCAGCGTCTAACTCATGAGCCTGTTGCATCACATAGCCCACGCAGTAGAAAATCAGCCCAACTAAGGCGAGTTTGATTTCTTCGCTACCAATAGAAAGATAGATAGACAACGGCTCTGCACCAGCAAATAACCTGAGAAAAACCACCAGCAACAGCGGATAGAAAAGACTTAACAGCACCCAGGCGAAAAACACGTAGGCGATACGGGTAAAGCAGATAAAGTTCGCACGGCTAAACACTTCGCCCTGGCTGTATAAACTAAACAGGCGCGCGAGTAGCCCATAGATAAACAAATATGGCAGTACCTCGACCGCCCCTACAAGCAACCCTGCATGAAAGCCCTGCGCGTTAATATCTGCCACCAGCCCTTGCCAAGACGGTGAGAAATCGACACGTAGATAACTTTCAAACCATCCCCACCAGCTAAGGGTAAACTGATATTCAACGCCACCAGACTGGCCACTGACCGCCTCCCCTAGAGTCACCACCGTGATGTAGCTAGCAAGATGCAGCGTTGCCAGCAATAACAATAAAATATTTATCCAACGACTTAGGCGAGTGATCCGTTCCATGTATGCCTCTGTGAGCTTTAAAGGTTTAGCACTAGCTAATATGAATAAGCTCAAGCTAACAAGGCCACTCTTTCTCGACAACTAATTATCGTTTTTCGATAACAAAAACAAACTAAAGTTGTAGCCAACTAGTATCTATCTCCCATAAAAAAACCGACTAAAAAGCCGGTTTTTATTACGTTGTTAAAGCGTCAGACTATGCTGCTATCCCACTATGGCGAAGCAGCGCATCGATGCTTGGTTCGCGTCCCATAAAGCGCTTGAATAGTTCCATCGGCTCTTCACTTCCGCCCATTTCCAGCACGTTCTCTAGGAAGTCTTGACCCGTTTTCGCATTAAAGATGCCTTCGTCTTCAAAACGTGAGAACGCATCGGCTGACAACACTTCTGCCCACTTGTAGCTGTAGTAACCCGCAGCGTAGCCACCAGCAAAAATATGTGCAAAACCGTGTTGGAAGCGGTTAAAGCTTGGCGGTGTCATAACCGCAATTTGGCTACGTACTTCATCTAAAATGCCCTGCACGTTAGCGCCTTTGGCAGCGTCAAACTCATGGTGCATACGGAAATCAAATAGCGAGAACTCAAGCTGACGTAACATCATCATGCCCGACTGGAAGTTCTTTGCTGCCAACATCTTGTCTAACAGCTCTTTTGGCAATGGCTCACCAGTTTCATAATGACCTGAAATTTCAGCTAGCGCCTCTTCAGCCCAACACCAGTTTTCCATGAACTGACTTGGCAGCTCAACGGCATCCCAAGGCACACCGTTAATACCAGATACGCCACCGACATCAACTTTAGTAAGCATATGGTGAATACCATGGCCAAACTCATGGAATAAAGTGGTCACTTCATCGTGGGTAAATAGCGCAGGCTTATCACCAACTGGGCTATTGAAGTTACATGTCAGGTAAGCAACTGGCTTTTGCAGACCGGTTGAGGTGACGCGGCGACCACGGCAATCATCCATCCATGCACCACCACGCTTGCCAGTGCGAGCGTATAGGTCAAGGTAGAAGCTACCACGGTGTACATTTTGCGCATCAAAAATATGGAAGAAGCGCACATCATCGTGCCACTTATCGAACTCAGTTTCTTCTTTAATGTTAAGACCAAACAGGCGGTTAACCGTGTAGAACAGGCCAGATAGCACTTTATCCTCTGGGAAATAAGGGCGCAGGATTTCTTGCGACACTTGATACTTATGCTGTTGCAGTTTTTCTGCGTAGTAGCTCAAATCCCAAGAGGCTAATTCATCAACCTTGTAGTGCTCTTTAGCAAACGCTTTTAGCTCAGCAAGTTCAGCTTCACCTTGGGCTTTTGAGCGCTCACCTAACTCGTTCAAGAAGCCTAACACCTGCGCTGGCGACTCTGCCATCTTGGTCGCAAGAGACTTATCAGCATAGCTGTCAAAACCAAGCAGATTAGCTAGCTCATGACGCAGGGCGACAATTTCATCCATATTGGCTGAGTTATCAAACTCACCGGCATTTGGGCCTTGGTCCGATGCGCGAGTCACAAAGGCGCGGTAGCACTCTTCACGCAGCTCGCGCTTGTCGCTGTGAGTCATCACAGGTAGGTAAGATGGGAAGTCTAACGTAAATAACCAACCGGTCTGCTCGGTGGCTTCAGCCATGGCTTTTGCAGCAGCAATAGCTGATTCTGGTAAGCCAGCTAGGTCAGCTTCATCGGTAATAAGTTTAGTCCACGCCTGAGTGGCATCTAACAACTGGTTAGAGAAACCACTGGTTAACTCTGATAGACGCTTCACAATTTCACCGTAACGCGCTTTTTGCTCATCGGCTAAACCGATACCCGATAGCTCAAAGTCACGTAAGCTCTGCTCAATGACCATTTTTTGCGCCTGGGTTAGGCTGGCAAACTCTGCTGAGTCTTTAATTGATTTATACGCTTCATATAAACCCTGGTGCTGACCCACATAAGTACCGTAATCAGATAGCAAAGGCAGGCAAGCATCGTGGGCTTCACGCCATTCATCGTTACTAACCACTGAATTCATATGCGATACAGGCGACCAAATTTTGCTTAACTCGTCATCCACTTCTTCCAGCGGAGCAATAAGGTTGTCCCAGGTGTAGGCGGTGTTTTTGGCGAGTAGGTCATCAATGGCTTGACGACAGTTGGCAATCGCTTGCTCAACAGCAACTTGAATATGCTCAGGTTTGATTTTTGAAAACTGCGGTAACTCGCTGCCGCTTAGCAGTGGATTGCTCATAAGATTCCCTTGATGAATATGTAAAAGGTGCCAACTCATGTAAATGCTAGCTTAATGCTTAATACATGAGGGCTGCCAAGTGATTTTTCAACTTAATCTAATCGATTTAGCTGCCAAGAGAACTTAGTAACTAAAAAACCAGCCTGGGGATACAAAATTTAACACCTCGCTCGCAAAATGAGCAAAAAAAACGTTGATATTGACGATATTCAACTATCATTGCCGCCGAGTATTTCAAGACAGTGAATTTGGGCGAAATCGTTTATGCAGAGCCTATCTATTCACAGAAGGTCAATTCATATAAAAGCTATACCCAAAACATCTCACGTAGCAATTGGCACCAACAACCTAAGGTAAAGCGATGACCAGCAACTCATCATGGCTAACTCTCAGTTTTGCAGCGCTAACCGCAACGCTGCTACCTATTGCACACGCGCAAGCTGCTGATGCGGATGAAACTAATGCTGTTGAAGCCAATGCAGTTGAAACTAGTTCTGTAGCAGTAAGCATCGACCTAGGTTACGAGTCTAAATACATTAGCGAGGGGCGCAATAACCTTGAAGATGGTGGCATTAGCTGGGGCATGTTTTCAGCGCAAGACGGCAAGCTCACCACATATGCGCTAGTCGGCCGCGCCGCTCAACAGCACTATATTGAATGGCAACTGGGTTTTGAGTATGCCATTGAGCTAGGTGCTGATATTGAAGCCAGTGTTGGCTACCAAAGGGTCGAGGTTTATGGTGATGAGCGTGAGTCCGACAACGAGCTATTTGCCAGCGCAACCTATACTGGCAGCAAGTGGATTGAACCTAGTGTTGAATACACGTATTCAACTGAAAATGCCGGTTACTTTGTTGAAGTTAGTTTGCAGCACCATTGGCAGGCCACTGAACAACTCACCATCTCGCCTTATGCGATTCAAGGTTTTGATTTTCAATACGCGACTGAACACTACAACGGCCCTAATCATTTCCAATTTGGCGCTGAGCTAGCGTACGCCATTAGCGATAGCATAACTATTAACGGCCACATTAGTCGCACCATAGCGCAAGAAGATATTAAACGTGAATATGCTGATGACAGTGACATCAAGCTCAATGAAACCTTTGCAGGTTTTAGTATCAACATGACTTGGTAACGCTGACTGACTGTTAGCGCTCAACCTCACTGATATAAGCCACTGATAGTTATCGCCACTGCCCGCAACTGGCAAGTTAGCACAGCTGAACTACACTTAAAGCCCCCTGCAGGATGCAGCTTAACGAGCAAGGAGTGCTTATGTCAGCGACAACTGTCTATTCCACCAGTGTTAACACAACTCATGTTTCTACCGCTTGTAAATTCACCCGTATCAAGGCCAAGCTAGCAACTCGCTTGTTGGCGCTATGCTTAACATTGATGCCAGTAACGGCTATCCACGCGGATGATTTAAGTCAGCTAATTCAGGCATCGAAAGCATCAACTGATCCAAGCGCTAGCTTGGACACAAAAGCCACAAAAGAAAAGCTTGCCCTTGGCAGCGTTACCAATGCTCAAGGTGAACCAATCGCAATACCAGAACAAACCCAATCTAGCCTTGAGTTTGATGCCGACGACTATCTCACCAACCCAAGAGTACGTAATCTTAACCAGCCCCAATCTTCAGCAAGCCGCACTAAAGCTAAAGACAAAGCGAAATCCAGCACTAGCTATGTTGCCAACAATCCAAGCTGTCGCTGGTTAGCTAATCGCCTTAAGTATCTAGGCGATAAGCTTCACCGCAGAAACGATAGTCATGGCGATCATTACCGCAATGAATTTACAGTGCGCAAACAAGAGTTTAATTGCTTAAAGTGCAGCGACACTGGGCCAGAGCAAAGCGACCACGCTCGCTGTCAGTATCGCCGCTAACCAAGGTCTTAATGCATTACTAGGGGCTGCTGACCTTTGCTGATTAGAATTTGTTTGAATTTAAAGCACTTTAATCAAGGCGCGAGCTATGCCGTTTAGTCGACTAAACCAGTGGCTCGCAACGCAGAAGAAAGTGATTTAAAACGAACCTTTCAGGCAACACTTGTTGTAATGTCAACTGCATGAACGACTTAACATGTGAAGCAAGCACACATCAAAACCGCTGCCTCTTCGAAGCCTCCAACAAGTCGTTGCAAAAATAATCTTGAAAGGTCTGCAGCCCCTACATGTTAATCCCCTCTAGCGAGAATGTTAATCAGCCCTTACAATGGCGTGCATACAAACATCACTAAGTGATTAACAGCGGAGATTATCATGGCTCAACATTTTGACTATATCGCCCTAGGTGCAGGTAGTGGCGGCATTGCCTCAGCAAACCGTGCAGCCATGCGCGGAGCGAAAGTATTATTGATTGAAGCGCAGCACGTCGGCGGCACCTGTGTAAACGTAGGTTGTGTACCTAAAAAAGTCATGTGGTATGGCGCACACGTTGCCGAAGCCATGAACCTCTACGCCAAAGACTACGGCTTTGATGTCACTGTAAATAACTTCGACTGGAACAAACTTGTTGAAAGCCGCGAAGCCTATATTGGTCGCATTCACCAAGCTTATGGTCGTGGTTTTGAAAGCAACAAAGTTACCCTGCTTAACGGCTACGGCAAGTTCGTAAACAACAACACCATTGAAGTGAATGGCGAGCAATACACTGCAGACCATATTCTTATCGCCACTGGCGGCGCGCCGACCATTCCTAACATTCCAGGTGCCGAGCATGGTATCGACTCAAACGGTTTCTTTGAGCTGCGCGAGCAGCCAAAACGAGTCGCCGTTGTCGGTGCAGGCTATATTGCCGTTGAGCTTGCCGGTGTCATGCATGCCCTAGGTAGCGAAACTCACCTACTTGTGCGTAAACATGCACCGCTACGTAACTTCGACCCAATCTTAACTGATGCACTGGTCGAGGCGATGGCAACAGACGGCCCAACACTGCACACTCACAGCATTCCAAAACAAGTTGTCAAAAATGATGATGGCAGCCTGACCCTTGAGCTTGAAAACGGTGAAAGCATCACAGTTGATACCCTAGTTTGGGCAATTGGCCGCTCACCAGCAACGGGCAACATTGGTATTGAGAACACTGACGTACAGCTAGATGACAAAGGCTATGTGATTGTTGATGAACAGCAAAACACTACCGCAAAAGGCATTTACTGTGTTGGCGATATCATGAAAGGCGGTGTTGAACTCACCCCAGTTGCAGTGAAAGCTGGCCGACTGTTATCAGAGCGCTTATTTGGCGACATGCCAGATGCGAAGATGGATTACTCACTGATCCCAACTGTAGTATTTAGCCACCCTGCCATTGGCACCATGGGCTTAACTGAGCCAGAAGCGATTGAGCAATACGGCGACGACAAGGTTAAAGTATACACTTCAACCTTCACCTCAATGTACACCGCAGTGACGGCGCACCGTCAAGCATGCAAAATGAAGCTAGTGTGCGCAGGTGACGATGAAGTGGTTGTCGGTATTCACGGTATCGGTTTTGGTATGGATGAAATCCTCCAAGGCTTTGGCGTCGCAATGAAGATGGGCGCAACCAAAGCACAGTTTGATGCAGTTGTCGCAATTCACCCAACGGGTGCTGAAGAGTTTGTTACCATGCGCTAGTAGGTGCGCGTATAGAGCTGTGCGCTAAAAGCCAGACATTAGCCCATACCAATCAAATACTGAAAAGCTCGCGCATTTTGCGCGAGCTTTTTTATTGGATGGTTGCACTTTTTCTAAATTATTTCTGGATAAGGGTGAGTTATATGCTTAGCTAAACACAGATTCATTGAATAAGTCCTCAAGATAATGAAAAGGAACTGGATATCGGTAGCAGCGACAAGCTGTTAGTACCAAAGGAGCCTTGCCTTTAGTAACAGCTGACATACTCTTAAACGAGTCAGCTTTACCACACTCTTGCTTTATGTGCTCTAGCGCCTCGCTTCCATTCATTGGAAAGTTTGTTGACGCTGAACCATGCGTATCTGAGTTAGAGTACATATATTGCTCACTGTCTTGGTTTGGATACCAATACTGTAAAGTGCTGTGTGTAAGTTTATCCGTGGCAAACTTCTCCAAATTTTGGCTTACCGAATCTAGTTTGTGCATAGAACAAAAAACAGCTAATAGTGGGTATAAGACACTAGCTTTTGTAACTTTATTCTTATAGCCATCGGTCTTATCTATATTTCTATGTTCAAGCAGCTTTTCATAAGAATTATGCACAATTGGATACATTCCATCACACTCGAAAGATAAAGTGCACCTATTGACAATTTCCGATAGCCAGCTTCGTACAAACCTATCAAGCGCAGAATTATTTGAAAGCAAGGTTAAGGCTAAACCAAGGTCAATTGCCTGTGAGTCTTTGTACGGAGACAACAACATAGGATTATTAACAACCAAGAGATTAAGTGACTTTGTTATCTCTTCTAGGCGAAGACGAACTCTTTCCTGTTCTTCACTTTCTCCATCTACTGGTGGATTCTCTGCATAACTTTTTGTGAGTAAATCCAATGTCCAGTGCCCTTTGACCGCCAAGCGACCGAGTACATCAAACAGTTTAATATTTACATCAATAGAGCATGGTGATTGAACCGCATGAGAAAGGGCATATTTAAATTTAACATAGGGTATTAAACATTGGTCCACGTAACAGTCAGTTACTTGGTTATACGTATCTAAAATACTGCTGAATGATTTTGAAGGTTTATTCCTTCCTGTGTAGAAATCTTTGACTTTATCCCAAGCCAGCAGCAATGCTCGCTCCGATGAAAGATATGCAGCTTCTAGGTTTCCTCCACCCCGACACCATGAAAATAAAACCCATAAGCAAACGTTAACCCGAGTTACGGACGATGCAACTGAGTCTGCATCAATAGCATTTGACAACACTTCATCAATCAATAGTGAGAAATGTTTACTTGAACTCTCAGGTTCTTCAAGTAAAGCCAAGGATTTCCTTAATAAAGCCTGACTGGAGCTAGGCAGCAACTCTTCTTTCAGCAAGTACTGTTGAATAAGCTCTGAAAGCTTATCGCCATTCCACTCTTCAAAAGAAATATTTTCTCGCGTATTCCTATGTTCATAGCCTGAGACCTCCTGCCTAATTCCTGAGTTAACATCCCCACCAAAACATAAGCAGATGACTATTTTTTTATCTCTGTGTTCAGGTGGTAGGCGACTGGGAATAAATGAGTCTTGAATCTCATCTAATGAAGGTCGAAGCGCTTGGTCAGTACTCCCATTCCAGGTTTCACGAGTAAGGTTTCCAGACTTTACCGAAAACAAATAAACTTTTTCTTCCAGACCATTTACTTGACCTACAGCTGCGATATCAACGCCATACTCTTTAACGCCACGAGTAGGTGAGATGAACACATTCATTCCCATACAACTCAAGAGATCTGGTAATACCGCATCCAATTCCTTGCGCTCTTTGAGCGAGGCTAAGTATTGCTTAAGAATTAGCTTCATTTTTCATTCTCTCACAACGGTAAACTCGTAAAGTGTAATCTAGCGACTCTGGATCTAAGACGTTTAACCTCGGCAATTCAGTCGAATAGGAAAAAGGCTGCATTTGCACCTCTTGTCGTACTTGCTCTCCATCCCCTAGTTGCATGTAATAAAATGAGCTATTGCCATATAAGAGCGTCTGCTTCGTTGCTATCAAATCTAAAAATGATCCTTTTGATGAATCTTCATAAGCCGCCTGCATACTCTTGTTAGATTCTTTCCAATAAAGGCTTATATTTTCTCTGGGGGCCTTCAACTCTTTTAACTCAGAAACTTTTTCAATATCAGAATGATAAGCTTGGAGCTTAGCAAGCAATTGCTCACATGTATGTGCTTGAAAGCCCCTATCAATACACGATCGTAAGAATCGCTTTAGCTCCCTTGGATAACTTAAAAGCAAGGGTTCATACAAAAGCCGCTCAAGCTCTTCACGTGTAGTTTTCGAAGTTGATTCGGAAATAGATAAAATGAAACTTGCCGCCGCAATAGGTCGTGTAAACAGCCAACCGACAACCTTGTGGCTAACAAACACTTGCTTCACTTCATCATCTAGCATTGCTACGTCAGCGTTTAGCTCAATATCTTTACCCGTTACATCACGAAGTAAATCTAAGACCCCATGACAAAGTACGCGATCACCGGACAAAAACCACTTTGTCACGACGTGATTGAGTAGCTCTCGGTGCTTGCTCAGTAATTCTCTGGAAAGGTCATCCAATTGGGAGAACTTCACGCCCACAGCCAAAATCGACTCTAATAGCTCTAGCACAAGGGAAGAAGCTCCCTTTCTAGCTAGATTGACCAACAAATGATCGACATTATCTATGATGCCTTGATGCTCAGGAGAAACATTTGCGAACTGTTTTACCAGAAGCCCTAGAACCTCCTCCGGTAGATCGATTCGCTGAAAAGCAACAATATGCGATATAACATAGAGAACCTCTGGAGGAGCTCCCTCAACAAACCTAAGTAGAAAATGTTCAATCTGCGACCAGTAAGACGGGAATGCACCTCCAAAGTTAATTACTGCCCGCAGTATCGAAGAACGGCTGTCACTTTCATGCTCGCCCTCGGCGCTGCCGCTAAGTAGCTCCCAAATGAGATTAGCCTGAGTTTCATCTACATCAAGCTTTCCCAAAGTAAAATAGGCTTGGCTTCTGACCATTTCATTTCTATTAGCAATTAGGTTTTCTGTCGTTTGAATAGCATCAGTCATACGATCTGAGCCGTATGCGAGGATTGAGCTGGAGAGAAAAGGGGCATATGCACTTAGCTCACTCTGCGCAAGGATAAATCCAATACTATCTCCGGGACGATGCGCTTCCACACTACAGAAACGTTCAAATGCCTGATAAACACCACCAATAGCCAAGTCTCTACCAGCCTGATGCGTGAGATGAACCAGACAGCGCAGGACGTCTTCAACACTTGCATCTAGTGAAGGTAACGTACTTTCAAAGGCGTGCAGAATGGTGAAAAAATCGTATCTATTGGAGCTTTTATCAACTCCTCTTATTATCTCGACAAGATCAATCTCTCTTGCGTTGTGCAGCTGAAACAACGCATCTTTCAAGACCTTATCTTCAGACTGTATTTCCTCAACATACAAATCGTCAATCTGCGCAAGCAGACCTTCTGCCGTTTCACTTGCATCTAACAGCCTAGCCTTTGTTTCTTCTAATAACATTCAACGCCCCTAGCTCAACAACCAAAAAGCACTTTGCTGGATAAGGAAAATTAGATCAAATAAAAGTGTTTGAATTGAGATTTGAAGAAACTCCAAAGCGTTTTGGGGCATAAATGATCTAGGTAGCACTATCCTCCAGCCCCCTTTAATCTCAATTTTAAAGCAACTAACCTGCTCAGAAAAAGCTAAGCCCCTTATCTCCCAAACCTTAAACCCTGGGTTAAAGGTTCTTACACGCACCCATGTCGGACTTATCGTTTAATAGAGCCATAGCAAAACGATAACCCAGTGGCGAACTTGATTTAACCACTACCGAATTTAACCGACAGAAGGTACATCCCATGAAAAAGACACTACTCGCACTAGTCATCGCATCAATCACAATGAGCGCTTCTGCATTGGATCTAGAAGGTGCAGACAAATACAAATCTTACGAAGAGCTTGGCATCATGCAGCCAGTTAGTGGCATCGTTGTTCCTGACGATAAGCAAGTGACTGCTAAAAACGCCATCTTTGGTGTGCCATACAACCGTTATGCATACCAACATATGCGCGAGTTCTTCGCATCAACTGATGTTGCACCTGCTAAGCAAGCTATTGAACTTGAGCGTGCTATCGACAACTCAGTTGAAAACATCAAAGTGAACAACGCAGACGGTGAAGCACGCACCTTCGACCAGTTCATGGATGAGACCTGGGGCGATTCAATCATCGTGGTACATGGTGGCAAGGTTGTTTATGAAAACTACCGCAACGGCATGACCAAAGACCAACCACACCAAATGATGTCAGTCACTAAGTCATTCGGTGGTCTAGCGGCGATGATGGCTGTTGAAGACGGTAAGATTAACCCTAACGACAAGGTATCTAAGTACGTACCAGAATTAGCCGAAGACCGTGCTTTTGGTGGCGCAACCGTTCAACAAGTGATGGATATGACCAACTCGATGAACTACAACGAAGACTACGCCGACCCTGAAGCCGACGTTGCAAGGTATGGCGCAGTGCTTGGCTGGCTACCTAAGCAAGAAGGTAAATCATACCCAAATAACATGTATGGTTTCTTGCAAGACATTAAGCTGGAAAAAGGACTAGAACATGGTGAAATTTTCCACTACCAAACACCAAAAACTGACGCGCTAAACTGGGTAACTGGCAATGCAACTGGCGCAACCTTTGCCGACTTCGTTCAAGATGACCTATGGGCTAAGTTAGGTACAACAGGTGACACTTATGTATTAGTTGACCCAGTTGGTCTAGCGGTAGCAGGTGGCGGCTTAAATGCTAGCCCAGACAACCTAGCTAAGTTTGCCGCAATGATGCTAAACGATGGTCAATTCAATGGTGAGCAAGTGGTGCCAAAAGCGGTTATCGACCAACTAGCAGCAGGTGGTAGCACTGAAGCATTCGGCAAAGGCCCAGATGCAAGCAACAATATGCCAGCAGGTGAATGGAGCTACCGAGGTCAATGGTGGGTCAGCCATGAAGAAGGTGCAGAAGCATTCATGGCGATTGGTATTCACGGCCAATGGATTTACATCGATGTTGAGCGCGACGTAGCCATTGTTAAGCAATCTTCTCAGCCTAAATCAGTGACTCCAGCACAAGAGCGCTACGACCTAAACGGCCTACGTGCACTGGTTAACCACTTTGCAAAGTAAGTAGCAAAGGCCTTAAAAGTAAAAAGCTCGCGCATTAGCGCGAGCTTTTTTATTGGTAGAAGTATTAACAATCCAAGCATTATAAAAGCGCTTTTAATTTAACGCCTTACCAATCGACGCCCCCTCTATTCGATGACTCCAAGGGAGCATTGACAACCTAAAAGGGAGTTCAACTGCGCTGCGTATACAAAGTATCAACAGCATGCTTTGTACGTGCGGGATAAAAATAGAAGATAACCGCAAACTATGGCCCTTGACTCAATTTTAGAAAAATTAACATGTTGCTTTTGTCAACATGAGCACGTATGTTGACAAAAGCAACATACTAATGGGAGGGAAATTAATGACAAATTTAGACAAAACTGTATATGAAGTTCGAAGCTTTAATAGATTTCACACTAAGTTAGTCGGTGCATTAGATGAAGGGTTGTTAGCCTCTAACTTCCCATTAGTACAAGTCAGAATTCTTTTTGAATTGGCAAACAACGAAAATTTAGCCGCTGCGGATTTAATTGAACGACTATCTATAGATAGAGGTTATTTGAGCAGAATGATTTCGGCACTTAGCCAACAAGGTTTGATAAATAAAGCCCCAGATGCAAAAAATAAGAAACGAATAGTGTTATCTCTATCTGACTCTGGCAAGGAAATTTTTGACCAGTTAGATAGTGCATCTTCACGAGAAATAAGTGAGCTGATCTCCACTTTATCTCACCAAGAGCGATCTGAGTTGGTATCTGCCCTTAGGAAAGTTCGTCGCATGCTAGGAGAGCAACCAAGCAAACGAGAATATAGCTTGCGTGAACCCAAACCTGGAGACATGGGTTGGATAACCCACAGACAGGGATTGTTATATAACAATGAATATCAATGGGATTGGAAATTTGAAGCATTGGTTAGTCAAATTGTCGGCGACTTTGTCGTCAACTTTAATCCAGAATATGAACGCTGCTGGATAGCGGAAATGAATGGCGAAGTTGTCGGCTCAGTGTTCATTGTCCGTGAAAGTGATACGACCGCAAAACTACGACTTCTGTATGTAGAGCAAGCAGCGAGAGGGTTAGGCTTGGGCCAAAAATTGGTAGATGAGTGTATTAGCTTCTCACGCACTAAGGGCTATCAACGTATTGAACTTTGGACTAACTCTGTCTTGCACTCGGCTCGCAAAATCTACGAAGCTGCAGGCTTTAAGCTCATCAAAGAAGAGCCTCACCATAGCTTTGGTCAGGATCTCATTGGGCAAGTATGGGCACTTGATCTATAACAAGCGCACCTCACAAAAACACTTTTAAACAGAATGAAGATGTCCAACTGCAGTGCTGTGATTGGCTGGCGACGTAAACAATCTTCTCAACCTAAATCAGTGACTCCGGCACAAGAGCGTTACGATCTAAACGGCCTGCGTGCACTGGTTAACCACTTTGCAAAGTAAGCAGTAAAGGTCTTTAAAAGTAAAAAGCTCGCGCATTTGCGCGAGCTTTTTTTATTGGTAGAAGTATTAATACTCCAACTTACTTACATTCACCCCAAGAGATTTTCTCACCAGCGCGAGCTTGCTTAAACATGTCTGCGCACATTGGCTCAGTAAAGGCTTTTGTTTGAGCAAAGTTAATGTTGATTTGCGAACCATTACCTTCGTTATAGTAAGTGGTATCACCTGTTTCTAGGTTATAGATGTAGGTTTCCCAAGTTGCGTATGACTCACCGTTTGTTGGGTCAATCAAGTCTTGAGGAACCTTGTTACCAAAGTCGAAGATACCTTTCATTTTACCGCGAGTATCAACCCAGTCAGCTTTAGGGTCTAACTTAGCGTGAGTAGTTGCATGGTAGCCACGAATATAGCGAGATGGCGAGCTGATATCACTTGGTAGCTCTTCTGCTTTGTTCAAGTCGAATTTTTTCGCATGCTCTAGGATATCTTGGCGAAGCGGCATGTTAGCCATTACGCGCAGGTCGCTGTTGATGTCACCACGGTGAACCACCATTTTACCGCCTTCATTCAATTGGAATAACGCGATATCGCCAGACTTATCTTGCACAGAGAAGTGGAAGCCATGCTGGTGCCCGCCAATACCGGTTTTCCATGCTGTTTGGAACTCGCCCGCTTCAAACGCATTAACAGCTTCATCAACAGTGGCGAATTGCGTCACCAAGAAGTTAACGATTTGCGACATATGAACTGTTGGCGCACCGTTATCTGCTGCGTCTTTTACAAACTCTACAGAAGGGTTTTGATAAAGCAGTGATGCTGAAAGACCTTTATCGTTGATGGCTTCACCGGAAGTACCGTGGAAGGTTTCAACTTCAACGTAATCAACTGTGTGGTGTTTTACCGTCCAGCTTGCTGGGTTCTTGTACTCTGGTACTTTGTATGCTTCAACAGCAACACCTGCAGGGTAAGCTTTAGCGATAGATTGTAGCTCGCTGCCGCCCCAGTCAAATGAACGTGCAACCGTTACACCGTGAGTTTCACCACCGTCCATAATAAGACGTGAACATGCGTTTGCCGCAGATACTGATGCGATTGAAGCAACTGCGATAGCTGCGATTGCTAATTTGTTAAGTTTGAAGTTTTTCATAAGATTCTTCCTCTAGCCATTACATAGTCAATTTTGAAATCTGGGGATTAGCAAAACGCTTTTTATTAACTGCCTTGCCAATCGATGAGTTCATTATGTAACTTTGGAATTAGAATCTTAACAGCACCAAGAACGGCATAAACCCTCTCTTATGTTATGCTAGATTCATAGTGATTGGATTTTAAGAGCTAAAAATATGGCAATGACACTAGAACAACTCAGCGCTTTTGTTGAAACAGTCGATAAAGGCAGCTTTAAGCAAGCCAGCATTAAGTTGGGCAAGCACACCTCAACCGTCAGCGGCTTGATAGCAAACTTAGAAGCTGAGCTAGGCATGGAGCTATTCGTGCGCAAGCCTCGCTCATTGGAGATCACGCCAAAAGGGACTGAGATGTATCGTTATGCCCGGTCGGTGCTCAGAGAATGTGATTTGTTAGATGTGAAAGCCAATAGCTTGTTAGAGGGATTACCATCCACGTTTACCATTGCTGTAGATAGCGACCTGATGGGAGCGGATGTCGCCAAAACATGCGCCAAGTTGGTTAACAAGTTTCCATCAATTGAATTCAAAATCATTACGGTAGACCCAATGCAAGTGCGCAGTCATGTACTAAATGAACAGGCAGATATGGGCTTTGGCATTGCATTGTTCAGAGGGCACCACGAGTTAACAGTGGCTGACGGTTACTCATTTAATGTGGTGATGGTGGCTTCACCACAGCTAGATTGTAAAGAGAAGTTGGTCTCGCTAGAGCAAGTGAGGGGAATGCTACAGGTATCGGCATTATTCATGAAGCAGACCGCTCAAGAAGATACTCACAACCTCAGCTCACGCACTATTTACAGCAATAACCTGCGCAACTCGATTGAACTGATAAAACACACTGAGGCATGGGCGATGCTGCCAGAGTTTCTTTGCTTAAAAGAGATCGAAGCAGGTGAACTGGATAAAATGTACATTTCACCCACGGCATCAAGGCGCCCTAACCAGTGGGCGACTGAAATAAGTTGGCTAACGGCGCGGCCACGGAATGCTGTTATGGACTATATGATTGACGAACTGGCAAAGCTGCCGAATCGATAAAGAGTTTGTCGAATATAGCTGTTTCTCGTTTCAGCTAGCTTTGTTAATTGTAGACAAAACAAGAATGGACTAAATTCGGTTATCCAATGAGTCGCCCGCGAAACTACTTATCAGTGAGCAAAAATAAAAAATCCCCGCTAATTTTTTAGCGGGGATTTTTTCATACTATCAAGTGACTAGGGTAGCTGAAACAACCTTATTACTTAACGCCTTTTGGCAGCAGCTCACCTGTAAAGAACTTAGGAGCGCCTTTGCTGTATGCGCCAGCAACTTTAACTACTGTTGCAGTGTCATCCGGCTTACCAATAATTTGCATACCAAATGGAACACCGTCTGGGCTTAGGCCTGCTGGTACACTTGCCGCTGGCAACCAACCTAATAGGTTGAATGGTAGGGTGTACGTCATACCAACAGCTTTGTCGTAAGTTACGCCATTTTCAACAATTGGCTCACCAACAATAAAATCGTAATCAGCTGGAACAGTAACCGTAGGCATTGTTGGTGCAATAACTAAATCGTAGCCTTTTGCGTAGATTTCAGTTGATAACTTAGTCCACATGCGTAGTACTTCAGCTTCTGTTTTAGCTTGTGCACGACCGTCGTAATCTTCACGATGACTAACAGCTTTACCAATTAATTTGCCTGCATATGGTGACATTTGGTCAGTGTGGTCGCCGTAAGCGTCCATCATTGGCGCGCCCATCGCACCAGAGAATGCTAGGTTAGAGATACCTTCAAGCAGACCCATTTGCATTTCGAAGTCAAACTCAACAACATCAACAGTAGCACCTTGCTTACGTAAAACTTCCAGGCCGTTTTCCATACCTTTAGCAACGTAGTCAGCCATTGGGCTGGTGCCCATATCGCCGATGTAAGCGATCTTCATGCCTTTTAGAGACTCAACTTCTTTAGTTAGCTTAGGTTGCTCACCCACAGTTGGCACAGACATAGCAGCATCTTGGCCAGACATAACGTTGTACATCATTACCATGTCTTCAAAGCTACGTGCGATTGGGCCGCTACCTGAGAAGTACGAGTAAAGCATAGCGTTTGGTACAGTGAACGCTGCTGGCTTCAGGCCGTATAAACCGTTAAAAGATGATGGAATACGGATTGAGCCGCCCATATCTGAACCCGTTGCCATGGTTGCGTAACCTGCGGCAACTGCTGCGCCAGAACCGCCTGATGAACCGCCTACAGCGAAGTCAGGATTCCAAGGGTTACGGGTTGTACCCCATGCTAGCGTTGATGTTACCCAGCTGAAGTAAAACTCTGGCACAGTAGTTTGAATCACAGGGATCGCGCCAGATGCATTCATTTTAGAAACCATTGGATCCGCGTACTCCATTGGCGCGTCATCCATATGTAGCTTCGAGCCAAAGGTGACTTTCCAACCCTTGTCATGGTGCTCATCTTTCACTGCGTACGTAACACCTTCCAGCTGGCGGTAAGTACCATCTTCGTAACGTTTAGTCGCTTCTTTCGCAGCTTTCATTGCTGTTTCCCAGTGCTCAAAAGTCACTGCGTTAACAACCTTGTTGGTTGCATCGTACTGAGCTTTTTGCGCTTTAAGCACGTCAACAGGGGTAATTAAGCCACTCTTGAACAGCTCAATTTGTGTGTTAGCAGGCATGTATGCCAATTCTTCTTGAGAGAAATCTGCCGCTAATGCGCTCCCAGCTACTAGAGCCAACGCGATTGGTGCAAATTTAAAAGTGCGTGATAGTGCCATCTTGATACCTATTGGATTACTGACGGTTACTTCACCTGTTGAAGCAACGCTTTTGATGCGGACAATTATTATGCAGATTGATTTGACTCACCATGGTCTCAAGGATAGGTTTAACCTATTCATTGATGGTGACATGGGCAAGCTAATGGCAATTTCAATCGAACAATTACATGCATTTAGTGAAACTGTAGAGAAAGGTGGCTTTAAACAAGCTAGCCGAAGCATAGGAAAACATGCCGTAACCATCAGTGGGTTAGTGGCAAATTTAGAAAGTGAGGTCGGCTTTGAGTTATTTGTTCGTAAGCCTCGATCACTGGAGTTGACGGAAAAAGGTAATCAACTGTTTGAGCATGCACGTTCAGTGTTGCGAGAGCTTGAGCACTTTGATGCTAAAGCCAGCAGTTTATTGGAAGAAGAGCCCAGTCGAATCACTATTGCGATGGATACCGCCCTCAGTGGAGAAGAACTATCACAGGTTTATAAGCAGCTTTTTGTTCGATTCCCAACGCTTGAAGTGAAAATACTGACTGGAGATGCGCTGTTGGTGAGAAGCTGGGTATTAACAGGACAAGCTGATATTGGCTTTAGTGTCGGTACTTTTTCAATGCCTCATGAGCTCTCATCAGCTAGGGCCTTTAGTTTCCAAATTGCCAATGTCGCCTCACCAGACCTAGGGATCGCTGGCAAACAATTGACCAAACACCAAGTTCGCGGATTACGGCAGATATCAGTTAACTTTCTGAAAGATCTAGGCCTCAGTGAAGGCCACAATATCAGCAATAAAGTCACATATTGCAATAGCTTGCATGAAATATTGAATTTAGTGAAACATTGCTCCTGCTGGGCAATCATGCCGCTGTACTTATGCAGAGAAGCCATTGAAAACGGAGAAGTCGATAAATTTGAATTAGAAGTAGAAGACAGCGCACACTGGTATACAGACGTCATTTGGCGAACAGAAAAACCCGTCAACTCGGCAATGCGCTTAGTAATAGACGGCATATTAAAATTAGAAGACCGCTAAGTTTTATTATTTACACTGCCTTTAATTGAGCTAACGCACTGTAGGCAGTGTGTGGATCTCTTCAATAAACATCTTCATCGCGGGGTTGAGCACTTTTTGCTTTAGCCAGACGATGTTAGTGTTCCAGTCAGACACGCTTTCTTGCGTGGCTTGATACAGCTGAACCTGCTTTTCATTAAGCGCTTGCTGGCAAATAAAGCCCGGTAGAGATGCCCACCCCACACCTGCTTTTATCAAATTCAGAGTCTGCATTGCATTGTTGCAAAGCATAAATCGATGACTGGTGACATCAGCGCTGCGCATGCCTATATCCGATAAAAAAGACAGGCTAATTTGCAACTTATCATTGAGAAAGTCTGAGTCTAATTCAGCGGGTAAATCCCACGAGGCTGGCACTATGTGCTGCACACCAAAGGAGTAAGCTTTCTCGCTTTTAAGTTCATCGTGCAGGCGCAGTGTATTGAACATTAAGCCAATATCAGCAATACCCGAGAGAATCCAACTTTGAATTTGCATAGTGTCACTGGTCAGCAACTTCAATGACATGTGCGGGTAAGCCTTGGTGATACGCGCGATCATATTATCAATCTCACTTTCCATAAGGCTTGAATCGATAGCAATCGTTAGCTTGTCAGGTACGCCCTGCAATATACTGTCTACGTTAGCATCGAACAGCGCTGCTTCTTTTAGCATGGCAACCGCCGACTTATAAAGCTGTTCGCCTTGAGGGGTCACTTCCATTGAGCGTGCATGACGAATAAACAACTCCAGCCCAGTATCAATCTCTAAGTTGTTTAACTGCTCTCTCACTGTAGAGACATGCTTTCCCAGGTGCCTGGCGGCCTGAGCCATCCCTTTATTATCGACAGTGGCAACAAAAGCACGCAGTTGATCCAACGATGCTGACATCTTTCACCTCACTCATCTCGCTTCACTTATCTCATTTCATAAGCGCCATTAGTTCGCAAACATCGTTAGCTCGCAAACGCAAATATTTCATAGGGGACTCCCCTACCCTAAGCGGCTTTGAAATAACCGAATGATAGCAATAATAGACTCATACACAGAAAGAGTCCTCAACTAAAGAGAGAATTATTATGAAATCATTCAAACTAAACTCGATCGCAATCGCCGCTGTTGCTGCAATGTCTATCGCTACTGTTGCTAACGTTGCTGAAGCTTGTTCACGCTTTACATTAGACACACCACACGGTGTATCTACAGTTCGCTCTTTAGACTGGGGTGATCAGCTAGGTAACGTTGCTCAAGTAAACCCTGTAGGTGTTAAGAACGTTTCTGAAACGCCTAAATACAAAAACGCAATGGAGTGGACAACTAAGTACCACGCAATTGCTCAAATGGAGTGGGATGTATTCGGTGGCGTAGCATCTGATGCAATCAACTCTGAGGGTCTAGCGGCTTCTCTACTATACATGTACGACTCGGCTAAGTTCATAGAAGCTTATCAAGACTCTGGCGCACCAGCTGTGAGCTTCCTAGACGTCATCCGTTACATCACTGAAACTTATGCAACGACTGAAGAAGCAGTTAAAGCCTTCAACAATAATGAATGGCAAATCGCATGGAAAGATGGCCTTCACGGTCACGAGCACGGCTTACACATTTCTATCCAAGATAAGTCTGGCGACATCGCGCTGCTTCAGCTAAATAAAGGTGGCGAAATGGTTGTTTATCGTGGTGATACTAAGTCTGATCTACGTGTGATGGCGAACTCACCACTGCAACAAGATCACCGTGCATACGTTGAGAAGGTTAACTTAGACGATCTAGCAGCTACAGGTATCCCAAGCTCAATCAGCTCACTAGACCGTAACCTACGTGGTCTATTTAACACTCAACACGTTGAATTCAAAGAAGATGCAAGCTGGGCACAAACTCGCGGCAAGCTACTAAGTACATACAATGCGGGTAACTTGATCCCACAAGACCTGATTGACCCAACTAACGGTGAGACATACGCAACTTGGACTCAATTTGTGTACAACCACCAAAACGGTGACTTCCTATTCACTAACTACGACACTCGTGCTCAAATCGGCTACAACTTTAACGACACGCTAGGGTTCACCGAAACCATGTGTGCTGACACAGTAAAGCAAGCTGAACAAGGCCTACAGAAAGCCGTATTTACTCAGTGTGCAGCTCAGTAATCGAAGCTAACTAGCTAATCTCAGATCCCTCAGACTCTCAGTCAGAGGGATTTTTATGCCTGCTGAGCTTTATATGCGTGCTGAAGTGGTATGCCTACTGAAGTAATAAGCCAAGCAAGCTAACTTAGATACAAATTACCATTACCACTTGCCACCATAAAACGAGACGTTTTAGTCAAAGAAAACCTTATCCAATCCCTGAACCTGTTGCGTAAACAACTCACCAGCCAGAGTCACTTCTTGCTCTGACTGATAAATAATCTCAGCGTACCAAACCGTTTCACTCGCACCCTCAATTGAGAATTCATTTACCATGCCAGACTCAATTTCAGCTTTGGCGACAAACTCAGGCACTCGCATCCAAGTATTATCAAACCTAAGCATAGACATCGCTTCTCTGAGATTATTGGTCTTAATAAATTGGTCACTTAATACGTAGTGAGTGTCGTGTCGATATTTAAAAACAACATTAGGCACAATTTGAGTCAGGCTTGCCAGCTCCAGCTCCGTTGCCACCGCGCCTCTATTTAAGGTATTCACACCCGCGACATCTACAACCGGAAAGTTATAGGCAGGCACATGCACCACAGACTCAATTTGTGAAAGCGGTGAGAATATCAACCCCATTTCTACCTCACCGGATCTAACCCATTCAATAACTTGCTCTGTGCCGCCAGTCAGTACCTGTAAATCGATCGTGGGGAATTGCGCTATCACCGCCATGTAACAGGCTGTCAATTCAGGGCAAAGTAAGGTGTTGTCTAAGGCTAAATTAAACTGCTCTGGAATATCTTGCTCATAGCTAGATAATTGATGGTTCAATGCCTCAGCGGTTTCCAGCACGCGTCTGGCGTAGCGATATAGCTTTCTACCCTGTGAGGTTACCTCTAAGCGTCGTACATGACGTTCAAACAACACTAAATCGCAGCTATCTTCCATCGTAGCCACCAGCTGTGCAATGACCTGACTTCGCTTACCCAATTCAACAGCAGCAGCCTTAAAACTGCCCTTTTCTACTGTATAAACAAATGCTTGCAACTGTGAGAGTGAAAAGTTCACCAATATACCCCGCTTAAATGTGCTCAACTCTCCCACATTATAGACATGGAAATCATGTTTAATGACATTTTTAAACCCTTATTACCATGTTCATAATGAAGTCATCCAAGGAGAACGGCCAAGAATTAGCGTAAGGAATTCAACTTAGGGTAAATGCCCACTCAAATTTATAAGGCTCATATTATGAAAAAGACTATCTTAACTATCGCCACTGCAGCTGTGCTTTCGGCTGGTTTAACCGCAACAGCTAACGCATGTTCATACTCAACTTTCGAAGTAGACGGCAAAGCCTATGTATCTCGCACAATGGAAGCGCCAGACTTCATGGGTGAACACCTTGTTACTGTGCCACGCGGCTATGAAATTAATGGTAAGTCAGGTGATTACGGCTTCATTGGTATGCGCCACGAAAACACTGAGTGGATTTCATCTGGCCTAAACGAACACGGCGTTAATATTGAATCGCTGGCGCTACTTGAATCTGAATACCTTGAAGAAGGCAAAGGTGACATAAACTACCTAGAGGTGGTTGGCCATGTGCTCGCTAACGCAAAGTCTGTCGACGAAGCGGTCGAATTACTAAAGAAAACCAAAGTAGAAACCACCAAAATCAAAGTTGCCCACGATTTAACTGTTGGCATGCACTACGCCATTCGTGACAAAGAACGCGCGGTGGTTGTGGAGTATGTTGATGGTTCTGGCTACCCAACTATCTACGAAAATGAAGTGGGTGTGATGGCCAATGACCCAGCATATCCTGAGCAATTGAAGAATGCGCAAAAGCACATCGACGCAGCGACAGCACGCACTGATGAAACCGTAGATATTTGGCAAAAACTAGATTCTGGTTCTGACAGCCGTTTCTCACACCTAGCAGCAATCAATGCTGAATATAAAAATCGTGGTGCTGACAAAGACGCCCGCAACAATGGTCTAGGCCGAGCGTTCTCCATTCTCAACGCCATGGAAATTGTACCAAGCACTATGTACTGGTTATGGGTTTCACCTGACTCGCAAATGATTGGCTACGGCAATGTAGTGGATATTGAGAATAAAGATTACTACTACCGCACGGTGAACAACCCAGACATCCGTAAAGTAGACTTAGACAAAATCGACTTCAGTACGGTTAAGTACTCGGCGAAAGATATTTACCAACAAGCACCAAGCTTTACAGAGGTTTCAGCCGCAGAGTAAGCCCAAAACCTAAAAAGCGCCATGCAATAGTACTTGCATGGCGCTTCATCACTTAGTCATATTCGCAGCTCTAAGCACTTGAAAGACCAAATTCTTGCTTATATCTATTCCCTGACACATCTTACCGAGAACATATAATCTTTTGAGCTAGTTGCACGGCGAATTTCACCTTTATGACTATTCCACCATGAGTATGCCAGCGTGCGGATATAGGCATCTTTGTTATTAGCGGCGCTGGCTGTCCAAAACTCAGTGTATGCCCCTTGAGTGATGTACAGGCCATTCCACTTTACGCCTGCAGGCCTTGCAAAAAATTGCTGTTTGTTAATGACTTCGGGGTCGAACTTTTTAAATAGGCCATCGTCCTGCGACTCTTTAAGCTGAGCCCCTAAGTCTTTGTCACCACCGCGCCACCCAAGAGTATCTACCTCTGCCTCAGCCATACCAATAGTTCGCTCAAGCTGTTGCCAATCTTCATCCGTTGCTACGCGCCACCCATCAGGACATAGGTTTCTGGAGTCAGATACATCATGCCAATTATAAAGCCTGCCATATTTCAATAAATTCGCTTGTTCATCGTTAGGAATAACCCCACTCGACACCATAGATCCGTCTTGAAACTGTGTGCTTCTGAGGTTTTCAGCTAGCCAAGTTTGCTTGCCTATTGTGACTGTTCGATAGACATTACCTTGGGCATCTTTGACAGTATCAACTAACTTGTATAACTCACTGTTTATATCATTCGTGGCTGAAACAGCAGTATTCATGACGCTAACCCCTAAAATGGCTCCAATGACGACGCTAATTTTGTTCATTAACTTAACCCCAAAAGTTGTCAAACTGAATTAATTGAACAAGTTCTATACAATCTAGTTTATTGACTCACTCAAACCATAGCTACACGTATACTCTCTAATGTATGCCTATTTGTATCAATCTCGGGTTTGAGGCTCGCTAACACTAGGATTCGTTATGTCATCTCGCCAAAAAACATTTTATGAGCAAGAGCTAGAGCGTCTTCACAATGAGGTGTTACCCAGCCCGAAACAGATCGCGCTGATCCGCCAGTCACGCCAAGCAACAGGTAGTACTAAATCTAAAGAAGCTCAAGATACACTCAAGTTAGAGGCTCATAATATGAACTTAAATGACTGGTAAAAAGCGATCACTCGATAAATAAAGTCAACTCACCTGGTGTAAAACTTATGGACAAGGACCAAGATAATGGCGGTTAAAATAAAATTCAGTTGCTATCTCGGAGATATAGACTTTTATCAAGTTTCTCCTTCGAACATTGATTTGTCGCTATCTTTTCTAAACAAACAAGGAAGTAAAATTGGTGTTTATCTTAATTTTTCAGAGCACAAATTCAAAAGTATTGATTTTCTGAAAGAAGTTAAAAACTTAACTGGCATAAAAATTTATGGAATCCCAACATGTTCGACAGAAATTTTGGGAGAATTGAATGACTTAAAATCATTAACCATGGTAAACATTAAAAAAAGCAATATCAGTTTTGACCATCTCGATAACATTATCGAACTCAATACTGACTGGTACCCATGGCTCGCCAAAGAAGTTATAAAATTAGAGAAACTACAAGTTCTTTCTATTCACAAGTTCAATTCAAACGTTGGGAATTTGAGTTCACTTACATTTTGTAAAGACTTGCGGCAACTTATAATAGTTGGTGGAAATTTAAACAACTTAGAGGGATTGGAGAAATTTCAAAAACTAAAAAAATTGGAGCTCAGTCTGCTTCGTAACCTAACTCACTTATCAGGGTTACAGCACCTAAACAGCCTTGAGTCTTTGGAGCTCTACGGGTTAAAAAAAGTTATGGATATTTCACCAGTATTCAATCTTACTTCACTAAAGCATCTAAACATTTATAAAATGGGAGACATCAGTTCTATCAATGGGATTGCCAATCTAGTTAACTTGATTCACTTACACACATACGATTTAAAAATATCAGACTTGAACTTAGAACCAATCCTATCATTAGAGAAAGTCATTTCTTTCAAATTACAGAATAAAAAGGGCTATTCGCATAAAGAGCAAGAAGTTAAGGATGTGTTATATTCAAAATCTGAAAGCCCGTACCGTTAGTTCTTCGGAACTAATGCTAAATATAAAAGTTGAATGCTAATAAATTCACTCACAACAATGGTCTAGGTCGCGCCACCATACTCTATACAGATAAGGTTGCGCGGCGAGTTTTGCAGTTTGAGAACTCGTCTATAAATGAATTAACTGAATAAGTTCTGTACAATCTCATTTAATCGCTCCTAAAGCTTCAGGTACGCTATGTCATCTCGCCAAAAAACATTCTATGAGCAAGAGCTAGAGCGCCTTTACAATGAGGTGCTACCCAGCCCGAAGTTGTTCGCACTGATCCGCCAGTCGCGCAGTTTTATGCAAAAATATCACAGCGAAAATGTGGTGTTAGATGACCTAGCTAAAGCTTCATTTATGTCGCGTTTTCACTATGTGCGTATGTTCAAGCAAATCTATGGTGTTACGCCAAGAACTCACCTTAAAGATATGCGCATAGACAGAGCGAAGCTGTTGCTGCAACAAGGGCAAAGCATCACCAAAACTTGTTTTGACGTGGGTTACGAGAGCCTCACCACTTTTTCTGCCGTGTTCAAAAAGAGCACCGGATACTCACCTAAAGCGTTTCAGCAATTACATACTCCCCTCAAAAACGACGCTCGCTAGCAGGGTCCAAAACCATAAAAGCAATCTAGAATAAGTTTTAAATACAGCAGTTGTTATTCTGTACTCAATCCAGTTGTTACCGTTTTTAAGAAAGGAAAAGTACACATGATTAAAATTGCACTCACTAGCGTGCCAGTCACTAACCAAGACAAGGCATTAGATTTCTACACTAACATTTTAGGCTTTGTGAAAAAGACTGAGGTACCACTTGGTGAGCATAAGTGGCTAACGGTGGTGTCAGCCCAGGAGCAAGCTGGCGTTGAGCTGCTACTTGAACCTATGGCATTTG
Source organism: Shewanella maritima (assembly GCF_004295345.1). Lineage (NCBI taxonomy): Bacteria > Pseudomonadati > Pseudomonadota > Gammaproteobacteria > Alteromonadales > Shewanellaceae > Shewanella > Shewanella maritima. The sequence goes on from NZ_CP036200.1 coordinate 2,181,460, forward strand.
AACCAGCTAAGCAGTATCAAGATGCGTTAAAACAAGCTGGTATCCCTTGGACATCATTTGCCGTCGATGATATCGACAGCGAATACCAAAGATTAGTTAAGCTAGGCGTTGAGTTCTCTATTGAGCCAAGAGAAGCTGGCACAGTGAAGATTGCGGTGCTCGATGACACTTGCGGCAACTATATTCAGCTAATGCAAACCCTGTAACGCCTTTTAGGCATCATGATTCGCTAGTACTTGCTTTGGTATTACTAGCGCTAGCATGCACCGCCTGTGAACGGCCATTGTCTTTGGCTTGATACAGCGCGGTGTCGGCAAGTTTCACTAGCTCTTGCTGTGACACTTTGCTATCTGGATAGGTCGCCACTCCAGCTGAGATACTTACCTGCCCTAACGACAGCTTGTTCATTTCAATATGCATGGCGCTTACCTCTGCCACAACCCGCTCAGCCAGCTCAAAGGCTTGCTGCGCGGAAAAGTCAGGACAAATAATAGCTAACTCTTCACCTCCCAAACGGCACACCGAGCCTTGAGTGCCAGCCACTTTAATCAGTAAGCTCGCGACCTGTTTCAGCACATAATCCCCAGCGTCATGACCAAAGTTATCGTTAAACTGTTTAAAGTGGTCGAGATCTAGCATCAGCACTGACAGCACGCTATTGTTTTGATTGGCGATTGCCCACTCACGCTCAAGTTTGTCTTCAAAATATCGGCGGTTATATAACTGAGTAAGCGGATCGCGCAGCGCCTGTGCCCGCAGCTTTTGCTGAAAACGCAGGTTAGCTAACGCCAAACCTAAGTGCTCAGCTAAGGTAAACGCGAGCTGCTTAGTCTCTTCAGTTAAACAAACCGCGCCCGTTGGAAAATACAAATGGAACAAGCCAACCGTGTTGCCATGGGCTGTGAGTGGAATGCACATGGCGGTGTGCTGCTCATTTAACTCACGCATGTGGTTACAACTTAGATTGTGGTTTTCATCTTGAGATAAATGATATTTACCCTTACGCATCGCCCAGCAATCATTTGGCTCAAATGCAGTGTGCGCAGGCCAGTTATCGCCCCAGTCTATGGTCACCTCAAGCAAGTTACGCGAATCGCGCATGATCGACACACAACCATTAATACCGACCAGAATACGCGGCACTATGTCTTGCACCACCACGCGGGCATCATCCATGTTTTTGCAAGCAGCCAGCATGTTAGCTAGCTGCCTAAGTAATTCAATTTCCTTGGTGCTTTTGTTTATGCGATCTTGCTGTTGCTGCTTTTCATGGTTAATGAGAATCGACATGCGCTGGTAGCTGTACCAAATTGATGCCACCAGCACCGCCATAGAAAACGCCATAATTAAATACAAAATGGCTTTTAAGTCTGCAGACATATCAGCAAGAGCAGTCATCGGCATTGCCATACGGATAACGTATTGCGAGCCATGCTCATCTGCATGGTGTTGATGTTGCGCGTCAATAATTTCAACGCGCACAGCCACATACAATAAGGTTTGTTTTTTAGTTGAACTGTAGCGCTCTGCAACCCCTGTACCCGTTGCAAATGCTGCTGCGACCTCATGGCGCTCAGCATGGTTTTCCATATTACGTACTTGATGAGGCTTAAGCGTCGAGTCACCAAGCACTACGCCACTACTGTCGATAATAGTGAAACGATTATCTGTAGTGGACTGCGACAGACTATCTAAAAAGTCATCAACCTCAGCGGGCGTGAGGTCATTAAAGTGGAGTTTTTGCGCTTCAACCTCGTACTGCACGTCGCGCACTATGCTGAACATGTACTGGCTAACAATATCGGTAACCCAGTTATGTAAGGTGTGGTGGTAAATATAGCCGCCAATAACAAACGAGCACGCCAACGCAATGGCTGGTATGTACAAAAATTTGCTGAATGCTGGCGTCTTCATTGCATCTCCCAACTCATGTCCACCTAAAGACTTAGTCTAGTTGAGAAACACCAATGTTGTTTTGTAATCTGGAGTTTGAACTCCTGCTGTGAGTACTCTATCAGAGAGGTTTTTCGCCCTAACAACTACCAAGGAGTGCCGACTCGTTCGCATTGATTAAATCGAGCAAACTGGGCTAATTGATGCTCGAGTGATGCCATAAAATCATCGTGACAACTTAGCGAAGGCTCAAGGAATAGCTTGTTCACTTGCAGTATTTTCTGCTGCTTGTTCACCTTACAGTCTAGTTTTGCGACTAGCTCTCCCTGCCACAATACCGGCAGGCAAAAATAGCCAAATTTACGCTTTGCCTCGGGTAAATAGCATTCAAGTTGATAGTCAAAATCAAATAAAAACCGCATACGGTCACGTTGAATTATCAGGTTGTCGAAGGGAGAAAGAATTATTGCGCGATTCCCTAGAGGCTGACTAGCAGCCTGGATTGCAGCAGGAGTAGTAAAATAAGTCTGGTCATTGATTTGCACAGGTAATATTTCGCCCGAATCTAGCAACTGTTTCAAACTGATTTCTATCAATGGGCGCACAGCTTTTAGTAAATAGGCCATTTGTGTAGCACGGCCAATGCCGTGAGCACGCAAGAAACCAAGTACCAAAAATCGGCCATATTCTTGGTCACTGGGCAAAGTAGTATCTACCTCTTCAGGTATTACCCTGTGAGTCAAATCATAGACTTTTTGAAAGCCTTGCCTGCGCGGGATCATTAAATCACCCTGCATGTATAAACACTCTAATGCTTGCTTAGCAGGTTTACTTCCCCACCCCTGTGTTTTAGTACTTGAACCAGAAAAGTCCTTGGCCATTAACGGGCCCTCGGCAGCTATTCTGTCCAACACATAGCGCATTAACTGATGGTCAGGCTTATACCAATGACGCAAGACTCCAGATTTAAAGGCTGCTTTTCTAGGTAAAGTAAAACGAAAATCTCGCATTGGAATGTAAGCTGCTGCGTGAGACCAATACTCAAATGCTTGTTTCCTAGCAACTAGCTCATCGAGATGGTGAGGCAAGTAATCACTATTGCGACTCCACATAACATGGTGATGTGCTCGCTGTACCACAGAAATGGAATCTATTTGTGCATAGCCAAGGTGTTGCAGCACAGCTAAGCTTGCATCAAAACTAGATGACTCACCAACCAAAGGCGATGTTAAGCCTTGGGCTGTAAGTGCGAGGTTTTTAGCTTGCTGTATTGGCAGTTTTAACATGTCATGATGCCATTAGCTGCTTAACACAATGCTGCGCGACATTTTCTAACGCTTCTTTTGACTGCCCAGCGCGAGCTTGTACTGCAATGCCGTTGCTCACAATGAGTAGGCTATTGGTCAGTAGTTCGACCTGCTTGGCACCTTGAGTAGGCTTTAATTTTCGCTCAATAAACATTGCTATCGTTTGAAATATTTCTTTGCCAATTTGCTCAAGCTGCAGAAGTACATCAGCAGGAAATGCAGCATTCTCAGCTTCATTAATACTCTTGATAAACAAGCAGCCTGTTGGCGTATCTCCTGCCGTAAATAGCTCGATAAGGGCTTGCAGGTGCGACATTAATTGCAGCTTAGGGTCTTTGTCTTGCTCAATATCTAATAGGTTGTAGCAAGGCGTGATATATCGCTGGTAGTAAAACACTAGCACTTGTTGATAAAGCTGCTCTTTGTTGCCAAATGCGGAGTACAAACTGGGCGGATTAATCGCTAGAGCTTGCGCCAACTGAGCGATAGAAGTACCAAAATAGCCATTTTCCCAAAATACTCGCATCGCCTCATCAAGAGCCTGCTCTCTATCAAAGGTTCTTTTTCTACCCGCTTTCATGACTGCTGCCTTTAATTTTGATCTTAATCACTACCGATTTTGTAGTGATCACTATAAAATGTCAATTTGTAACGATCACTACAAAATATAGGTACAAACAATGAACCGCCCATTCAATATCAAGACATTTATCATTGTGACGCTATTAACTAGCATTTGGATCAACATTGCCGAGGTTGCACGCGCCATGTTGGTGGCGTTCCCAATGATGGAAGACTTTTATGCGGGTAGAATTGAAATTGGCCCAATGGGCGTCAGCAATGCATTAATTTGGGCATTGTGGGACACCATTCTTAGCGGCACCTTAGTGTTTATGTATTGGCTGTGCAAACAATCATTTACTCACACTAATCGCGCAGTTGTTATCTCAGGTAGCGTCACCGCACTAGCAACACTTGGTGTATTTTGGATAGCGTCTGTGAACTCAGGGCTCGGCACTTGGACGATGGCATTTACCATATTTCCGATTGCCTGGATTGAAATGCTTATCGGGGCTTTTATTGCCTCAAAACTGTATGACAAGTTTGAGCACTAGCACTGCAACTGGCTCATACTCAAGGCAGTAATACATGCTCGACTCAATATGCTGACTTTACCTGCGCCATTATAAAGTCCACCGCTACTTTGACTTTTGGAATGGCGTAGGCGGCTTTTTGATACAGCATATACACGCCAAGCTCCTGATTTTTGGTAACGGCTAATGGCTCGGCAAAGTTGAGTTTTATCAACTCGCCGCTGGCGAGATAGGGCTTTAACACCCATTCTGGCATCATTAAAATGCCTTCACCGCTGATGGCTTTATCAGCCAGCCAACTGCCGTTATTGGTGGTTAGCACGCTTGGCGCCGACACATCTCGCCACTGGTTATCAATCAAGCTTAGCCAGGGCGTTGCACCATGGGGAGTGCGATAGAAAAGACCTTTGTGATTAGGTAAATCCTGGCTTGATTGCGGCATACCATAGCGCTCAATATAACTTGGCGCAGCGACGGCAATAAATTGATTATTCAACAGTTTATGGGCAACCACATGCTCGTTTGGCGCAAAGCCGCCGCGGATGGCGATGTCTACATCATCACGATCAAGCTTTGACAGTTTATCGCTAAGCTCAACATCTAGCTCAATCTCAGGATATGACTGAACAAACTCATCGAGTATCGGTGCCAACACTCGCTCACCAAAACCCACCATGGTACTGATTTTAAGCTTACCTTTAGGCGTGGTTTGATAGTTTTTTACGCCTTGATCAAACTGCTGCAACTGCGCCACCAGCGGTGAAACCTGAGCATAATATTGTGCGCCCACCTCAGTTAAGCTCACGCTGCGAGTGGTACGCTTTAAAAGCTGCGTCCCCAGGCTTGCTTCAAGGTCGGCAATGCGCCGCGACACACTTGAGGCCGGCACGCCAAACTTGGTCGCCGCGGCTGAAAAGTTGCCCGCATCCACAGTGGCAATAAAGTATTTTAGCGCTCTTAGTTGATCCATCTTCTCGCCGTTATTATTGTCTTTTTGACAATATAGATTGTCATTTTAGCCGCTATATCTAACCATATTTATCATAAATAATAGGCTCAAGCACTCGATAATCTAAAGGGAAACAGATGAGCCAGTTCACGCAAATCCTGCTAAAGCAGCGTCCAGACGGTAAGCCATTTGGCGCACACATGTTTGATGTAGTTAAAAAAGACTTACCAGAAATCAGCGCAGATCAGGTTCTGATCAAGCAAACTCACATGTCACTCGACCCAGCAATGATTGGCTGGATGAGCCCAGACACCAATAGTTATATCCCTCGTGTTGAGCTAGGCGAAGTGATGCGCTCAAGCGGTTTCGGTGAAGTGGTTGCATCAAACAACCCTAACTTTGCTGTTGGCGACAAAGTCATGGGCATGATGGGCTGGACTGAATATTTTGTGTCTAATGGCAAAGGGATCAACAAGGTACAAGCTGGCGTTAATGCTGAAATGGCATTGGCTGTGTTTGCCCTGCCTGGGTTAACCGCCACCCAAGGCTTGTTCAATGTCGGTAAACCAAAAGCTGGTGAAACCCTGGTGGTTACCGGCGCTGCAGGTTCAGTTGGCTCACTGGTTGGTCAGCTAGCTAAAGCCGATGGCCTGCGCGTAATAGGCGTTGTTGGCAGCGATGAAAAAGTTGACTGGATTGTTAACGGCCTAGGTTTTGATGGCGCTATCAACTACAAAACCGATGACCTTGAAGCCAAGCTTGCCGAGCTAACACCCGATGGCGTAGATGTGTTTTTTGAAAACACTGGCGGCCCAATTCAGCAGCACATTTATAACCGCATGAACATCCATGGTCGCATTGTGGTGTGCGGCATGATTGCTGATTATAAAGTGGGTGAGCCATCACCTGGCCCGAACTGGATTAACCTGATTAAAAAGCGCGTGACTGTGCAAGGTTTTGCTATGCCAGATCACTATGGCGAAGTACCAGCACTGCTTGCCAAACTCACCCCGTACGTGATGCAAGGTAAAATCAAATTCCGCACCCATGAGCTAGCTGGCCTTGAAAGTGCCATGGAGGGATTAAATCTGTTCTTCACTGGTGAGCACAAAGGTAAGTTGCTGGTTAAGCTGTAAACGTTATCCCCCAAAAAAGCGCTGCCTAGATTTAACTAGGCAGCGCTTTTTATTTTCAGAAAATGCTAACAGTCCTAATGCAAAGGCTTATGCGAATTAGTTTCTTGCTCACTGAGCCATAGTTCAAAGTCTTTGAGTTTAGGTAAGCGCTTTGATGAATGACCAATCAGCTGGGTCAAGGCGTAGCTAAGCTGGTGATACAGCTTAGGATCATCGTATTTTGATTTAGCATCATCTATGTTGATCATCGCACCGCGCAGATATTGAATCGCCAGTTCGAGTCGATCAAAGCCTGCTACCTCACCGATTTCAGTAATCACCTGACGATTCCACTCAATATTTTGCGCTCTTAGCGCTTCAAATCGTTGCCTATATTGCTCGCTACAATTTTCCAATAACGACTCATTTGGCATGACTCTATCAACTAAGAAATCTTGCTGCTTCAACAAGTCATAAATACGGCTGCAATGGTGAAAGATAAAGCACAAATATGGGTCTTCATAACGCTGACGGTTTTGCTGTGCTAAATCGTGCCATTGCTGATATTGATTACAGGCAACCGCCACAATTAAATCAGCCTCGCTGCTAAAATGATTGTAAATAGTGCCTTTTGATATCTGGCTTGAATTGACCAAATGCGAACGGCACAAATCAAAGGTTTTGTGACCCTTTAAGCATCTTTGTGACACCTCAACCAGGTATTTCTCTCTTTGCTCCCAAGTGCTCATCTTCTATCCCCTAAAAATGCGACATTGGTAGTTTGTTACTTCACAGTTACATCTTAACAAGGTTTAGTACTACCCAATATTGAGTAATAATTGGAGCAGTATTAGCAAACCGAATACCCCTATGCTGAAAATCGAATTGCTGGAAAGTTTCATCGCAGTTGCCGAGTGTGGCAACCTGTCAAAAGCAGCTGAAAAAGTCTGCCGAACTCAGTCGGCTGTAAGCTTGCAAATCAAAAAGCTTGAAGAATCGGTGGGGCAAGAATTACTTAACCGCGATAACAAAGGGGCAACGCTTACTGAGTCAGGCCATACGCTACTCAATTATGCCTACAAAATGGTGCAACTTAGCTCACAAGCGCTTGATGACCTAAAAGACTGCCAAACCAGAGAAATTATTCGCTTAGGTGTGCCAACCGACTATATCAAACGTTACCTTAGCAGCTGCCTATTAGAGTTTATTCGCGAGTTCACCTGTATTGAGCTGGTGATAGACACTGACGTGAGCGGCAACTTGTATAAGCGATTGCAACAAGGTGAGTTTGATGTGATTGTTGCCACCCACTGGCAACATCCTGCTGCGGGCGAACTACTGTTTGAGCGCAAGTTCCATTGGGTCGCGGCGAAAAATAGCACCGCGCTGTATCAAGACACCATCCCTATGGCGTTATACCCCGAGAACTGCCCTATTCGTGCTCAAGTTTTTGCCAACCACCACATCACTATGCGCCCGATTAATGTTTTACTGTCAACACCATCGCCGCAAGCCCTGTGTCTAGCAGTTGAGAACGATTTAGCGGTGGCGCCGATTGCCGAGTTTAGAATTAACGGCAATATGCAGATACTCGACCCGATTGAACATGGGCTACCGAAACTGCCAACCTTTAATGAGTCGTTATATCTCAACCCAGAAACACAAACCAAGGCGACTGAGCAGCTAATTACATTAATTAAAGCCAATGTGGAAAACCTGGCTGAAGTAGTAAGCCAGCAAGCTGATTATTAATACAAAACTGAGCGATTAAGTAGATAAATTAATAAAAACCTCAAAAAATTATATATAAAAATGCCAGCAAGAAGCTGGCATTTTTTATTTAGATTAGCATTAACAAGCCAAGCACCCTTTATTCCTGCACTCTTACCCCTAAGAGCAGGTTAAAACGCAGCTCGTCAATAAACCCGAAAATAAAGATAGATTAAAGTACATACTTAACCGAGAACATCACTCTATCAAGCTTACCTTTATCGTCATTCACTTTGGTATTTTCTGCATGCATATATTCTACACCTACAGTTAATGGCTTAATTGGTGAATATAATAGATTGATATAGCCTGAATAAGATTCTTCATTAACTTGATCGCCAGTTAGCATAGCATCGTTATCCGCTTTAAAGCCTGAAGCTGTAATACTGCTGCGCCATTTATCATTCCACCAATGGCGGTAAGATACATAGCCACCAACTGAGCTGATGGTTTCCATTTGTCCTGTGGCATCTAATACCGCAGCATTGACAAAGTTCAGCGCCATATAACGCCCCATACCATCGCCATATGTAGCAGCGAATTTAATATCGTCATCGCCCACAGGCACAACACCGGTAACGCTCACACCATAACCGAATGCGGTGTCGTCATAGTTGGCGTTATCTAGGTTTAGCTGGCGCAATAACGCCGCTGCGGTGAACTTGGCACCTGAGTCGGTTTTTAGGTTATAACGTGCAACCACATCTGGCACTATGCCCGTACCGCTCACGATGCGACTGCCACCTGTGTATGGCGTCACTGTGGTTTCTGGTGTTTCTAATGCTAATTGCAAGCCGCCATTGGTGTAACGGATTTGCGCCTGACGCACAAAAGGGGTGCCTTCTGCCGCACCCACAAAATCTAGGTTTTCTGGTAATGCACTTGGATTTTGGAATGTAGTCCAGGTTTGTCCCACCAGCCAGTTGTCGTAAGACACAAATGCATGGCGTAGACGTGGCGAGTAGCTGTTTGATACGCGCTCGTTACCGTCGGCATGAGTCATAAAGTCTAGCTCAATAAAAGCAGTCACTTTATGGCCATCTACATCCGCTAGGGTTTTAAAATTAAAGCGCGATTCACGAGCCTGAAAATCGATAACCTGCTTGCCTTCCCCAGGTGAGCCGTAAATCGTGCCTGGTACATAGAACTGACGTGAGATATGCCCTGATGATGGTGCGCCATTACTGTAGTCACTGACCATCACATCCGTTTTTACATAACCGCCAAACTTAAATTCTACATCATCTGCTTGTGCACTTGAGCTCAAAGCTGCGAGTATCGAAAGTGCAATTATTTTTTTGTCCATCTTTATCCCCATCACTATTTATTATCTTAATTCGGTACAATTAATTCACATCTAACCGATGTGCTTTACATAATAAATCTGGAATCAATTCCAAAAATTAGCCACGGGCGTATTTACTAAAAATATTGGCCATTTATTAGCAACAATTATCGAATAAAAATAACAAAAAAATGGCGATCAACTGTATTTAACAATCAGTGACCGCCGAAGGGATAGAAATATGAGAAACAATAAGTATGGAGTGAGGCAAATAGCCAAATAACTTATTAACAAAAATTTTAGCTAAGGAATGCATTCCAAAATGGTAGCCAAACAGCAATTAACATTATTGCGCTAAAATAATCTCAGCTAGCACAAATAAACCGATGAATATCAGGCATAAGAAGCACAGACAGTAAAGCATCCACATTTTGCTCTCCTAAATATCCAAAGTCTTATCTAATAAACATAATAAAAAGCCATATCTCAAAGATATGGCTTTTTTCACTTGCTGATTGCTGCGCTAGCAGACAATCTACTCAAGTTCGATTAACTTAACCCAAATCAGGTTATTTATGCTTATCGTACTTAAAGGTGTGGCAATTGCTACACATTGGTTTTTTCAGCTCATGCTCACCATGACACTCAATACATGGTAGCTCTTTACCATAGTGCAAGTTGTTGTGAGGGTTTTGCCACTTGTCTTCTTCACTGCGAGCCGTTTGCTCTGCTAGCTCATCAACATCATGACACTGCGTACAAGCTTGATCAGACGGGTAGTTCTTCAACCCTTGGTCATGACAAGTTTTACAATCTTTGCCAATCACATCTTTATGGTATTCACGCTGATCAACAGCCTGAGCAGATAAGCTTACAAAACTCGCTAAAGCAACAGCGAATACAAGGCTTAGTTTTTTCATCATCTTTCTCCTAGTCACTGTTGTTAGGCTTTCATCATAGTGCGAGCGGCGGTCATGCCCATCACCATACATTCAGGGATAGAGCAGCTACCTAAGCGGCTAACACCGTGAACACCACCACACACTTCGCCTGCTGCGTAAAGACCCGCAATCGGCTTACCGGTAAAGCTGTCTTTAACCTCAGCTTTGGTGTTCACCTGTACGCCACCTTGGCAGTAATGCACTTTTGGCCATAAACGAACGACAGTGAAAGGCGCTTCAATGTACTTGCCTTTAGCCTTGGTCATGTTTTTACCAAACTGCGCGTCATTGCCCGACTTAACGTATTGGTTGTATTCCTTGATTTGAGCTTTTAACGGTTTTAGCGGCACATTAAAGTGCTTGGCTAGCTCTTCTACAGAGTCGAACTTCCAGCCCACGTTGTACTTGATTACCTTCTTGGTATTTGGGTGTTTTTTCGAGTCTTTGTAGCTAGTAATCAAGATTGGAGGTAATGGGTTACCCTGCTTATCACGACAGGCTAACTCAGCATCAGCACGAGTTTTACGGTCAGCAATCTCATTCATGAAACGCTCACCGGTTAAGCAGTTAACCGCCATTGAATGTGGGAAGTTGTAAATCGAATAGTTTGATACATAACCAAAGCCACCTTCATCTGGCGATGCCCAAGGGCCAGATTGAATATGTGCTAAGTGGACAGGGATGGCACCAAGACGGAACATCTCGTACATACCTTCACCAGTTGCACCTGGAGCATTAGTACAACCTACTTCTGCCGTTAATGTTGGGTCTTGGGCCATACGTAAATTGACATTCTGAGCAAAGCCACCGGTCGCCATTAATACGCCACGCTTAGCTTTAATATGCATCAGCTTGCCAGTGTCTTCTTCACCAAAGTAGTAGCCTTGACGAATCTTAAAGCCTTCCACTTTGCCTTCATCATTGACTAGGAAGCCTTCAAACTTAGCGCGGTTATGGGTTTGTACGCCCAATTTGCGACACTCTTTTAGTAGAGGCTGAGTGATACCTGCACCACAACTCACTGTGGTTTGGTAAGTACGTGCAACCGAGTGACCACCAAGCTGTTGTAGGTATGGGTGATATTCACTACCCGCATCAAAGGTCATTTGCAGCGCTTCAACTGCGTGCTCAGCTACGTGACGCAACAAGGCTTCGTCAGCAATACCACGACCTGCTTTAAGCTGATCTTGTACCATGCGCTCAACTGAATCATTCACGCCTTCTTTTTTCTGCATTGGCGTGCCAGGAGCAGCGAACAGACCGCCGTTAATGGCAGAGTTACCACCGAAGTACGACATCTTTTCAAAAATATGCACATCTTTCGCGCCCAAGCGCATAGACTCAATACCAGCTGCTAAGCCTGCAAAGCCTGAACCGATAATGGCAATCTCAACTTCTTTGTCCCACTTTACCCCGTTAGCCGACTGCGACACTGCCATTGCTGGCGCTGCCATAGCCATACCAGCTGCACCAGCTGCTGCACCCATGCCCTTGATAAAGTTACGACGTTCCAGCAAATTTACTTTACTCATCTGTCCCCGTCCTCTTATTGATTATTTGTTGACGAGATAATGGTAAAACTGGAACCAGTTCCAAAACGGGAACTGTCATAGGATCTCCCTAAGTAACCTTAGGTAAAGTATGGATTTACAAACTTGGTTACAATTTAGCCGTTTTTGCTAGTCGATTAGCGTTTTGGAATGGGTTCCAAAATGACTACTACGAGCTTTGAGCATGATTTAAAAAAGGAAATAATCTTGCTGATAGCGAGCGCAAAAACACAACACTTGAGATACAAGTGAAACACTCGTAACATTAGGGTCTGTTGTTCTTTGCTGATTAGAATTTGTTCGAATTAAAAGCACTTTAATCGCGACGCGAGCGATGACGTCTAGTCACCTACACAAACTCGCTCGCAACAAAGAGTAAAGTGCTTTTAAACGAACCTTTCAGGCAGCGCTTGTTGTCATTTCTACTGCGTTAACGACTTACTCATGTGGAATAACCACACATCAAAGTCGTTGCCTTGTATAAATTTCCAACAAGCAGCTGCAAAACTAATCTTGAAAGACCAACAGACCCTTGTATCTGAGGACGACCTCACCAGTGAATCTAACCAGCCCATTTTCACTGTCACCATTCGGGGACGGCCCCATCTGATTTCAATTAACAGATAGGAGCCGCACATGTCGCGTATTAGTACTCAAATTGTCTTAAACCTTATTGCCACACTGGTGATTTACCTAGCCACTAGCCCTTTAGCTCTGGCCAATGAGCATCAATTAACAAGCAACAGTAATAAACACTCACAGCATAAGCATCTACAACACCAGCACTTAGAAAATAAGCACGAAATGCCTATCAGCATGGGCTTACATGGCATGTTACTGTTCGCCAATGATGCGGGTATTTACGCATCCCATTTGCCTATGTTCCATGCTCCTCATAACGCCCAAGTGGTGTTTAAGCTGAGCTTTACAGACAACGGTCTCAATCAACAGCTACACAAACAGCTTGCGCAAACCAACCAGGTTTGGACTATCGTGCCGCAAAAGTTTGATCTTGCGCGATTAGCGCCTAATTCCGCCGAGCCAATGACACAATTAACCCTTGATGTAGTACAAGGACACTTTGAGCGTGGCGGCAACAAGCAGCACTCACAGGTAACAGCGACTATCGACAATATGCTGTTGTTTAACGTTCTTGATATGACGCAAGGCAAACCAAAACCTACTCGCGCAAACTATATCGCCATTGGTAACAACGCAGATGCAAGCAGCTTTTTCTACATTAAACACCTACAAAGCCGCCCAGATGCAGACCAACTAGTGCGTGTATCAAGCAATGGCGCTGAGCTGCCAGCACAAGTCTCAATTAACCTCAGCAAAGAGCAGCTACACGCAAGCGCCAAAGAGCTACAGCAAGCCCTGACTAACACCAACACCAACACCAACACCAACACCAACACCAACACCAACACCAACAACACTGTAAACATTGAGCCGATTTACCTAGAGCTAAACGAGTTACGCTGATGAATAGGTCGATTCTAGTCATTCAACACCATAGCGCCGAAGGGCCTGGGCGGATTAAGGATTGGGCACAACAAAGTGGTGTTAAGCTTGATTGCGTCATGGCAGATAGCTTTTTCTCGCCAGCGCCTACTCTCGACCAAGTAATTGAACAGGTAATCGAACAGGTAGCTCAACAATTGGCGAGCCGAATAATAAAGGATTACCTCGCCGTGGTGATCCTTGGCGGGCCGATGAATGTTGAGGATAACCCGCAGTGGATGGCAGTTGAACGACAAGTTATTGCGAGGCTAATCGCCCACAAACAGCCAATCATTGCTATATGCCTTGGTGCGCAGTTGGTTGCCAGTGAACTAGGGGCAACCGTTTATGCGCTTGAGCAAGCTGAAAATGGCTGGCAGTCAGTAAACTTGATCAGCGATACACCCACACATTTAATGGTGCCGCAGTGGCATGAACAAGGCTTTGAATTTAGCGAATCGCAACTTTCCGAACATTCGCTACAAATTCTCGCCAGCTCAAGCGCTTGTAAGCAGCAAATCTACCAAAATAGCCATATTCTCGGCATCCAGTTTCATCCCGAGTGGGATACGCAGCAAATGCATGCCTTACAACAGGCATTTTCCGATGTGTGCCCGTTTAATACCGCGGAGCTTGATGAGAGTGAGCTTGATGACAATGACCAATACAAACAAAACCAGCAACAACTCGCCCACTGGCTGTTCAATAAGCTCGATGAACGGCTTACGCGTTAGCTGCAAAATACAAACCGTTAAATAAGCCAATCTACTTCTGAAAAACGCCGTCTTGTATTAGCCCCACTAAAAAAGGGCGCTCTAAGCTAGCCATAAACTACTTTAGCTTCTAGAAGCGATGAGATTTAAAGCCTTTGAAGACATGGATGTTTTCGTAGAGCCCACAGGATGTGTTCACGGCGTGCTTTAAATCTCATTGCCTAGCAGGAAAACCATGTATGAATTCAGCGTAAAATAGGCTAGAAAAAACCACTCACGATGACTTTCGGAGTGGTTTTGTTTTAAGAACGAATAGCTTAACTAAGCACTACTTAAGCCCCATCACCTCAACGGCTGTGCGCCCTAGTGTATAACGGCCTGATATCGACTGATTGTGGTTGTAATCTTCACACCATAACTGCAACTGAGCGTTTAGCTGCTCAATGCTCTCAATCATATTGGCTTTTAAAAATGGCTCGTAAAACTCGTTAAATGCCTGAGTTTGAAAACGCGCTGCAAGACCATTCACCACTGGGCCGTTATATGCACGCATTTGCACATGGCTAATATTCAGCGCTTCTAGCGCATCTTTAAACGGCGCGGCTTTCCTGCCAGAGAATTCAGTACCACGGTCGGTAAGAATGGTGTTGATGTCAATCTTATGCTCGCGATACCAAGGCAAAACCTGTTGCTGTAAAAACTTAACCGCAGCACTAGAGTCCGCCTCAGTTGAAATCCACGCATGGGCATACTGGCTGTAACCATCGACAAACGTGTGCTGGTACAACTCACCCAAAGGCGCAATATCGCCCAGTGCATAGGTATCCTGCACGCAAGTGTCACCGGGAGACAAACAATCAAAAATAGGATCAGCGGGGTCGATTTGATGCAACTGCTCATATTGCTGAGCAGCATCATCACCCTTTTGCAGCGCCTTTGCATGCAAGGCAATGAGGCGATTCTTCTTGGTCTCTAAATTATGTCGGACCCAAATGGTACGCACACCACTGGCAGAAATAGGGCAACCTCTTGCTGTCAGAATTTCTGCCGCCTTTGCCTGGCCATAATTTGGGTAATCGAGGGCGATTTCAATGACCTGCTCTTCTACCTCTGGTGACAGACGATTCTTAATCGCAGGCTTTTTTCGAGATAGATTCTTCAGGCCACGCTCGCCTGCAGTTTGATATTGTTTCTTAAAACGGTAATAGCTGTCTCGGCTGTAGCCCATGATTTCACAGGCTTTACTGATGCTACCTAGCTCCTCAGCCAATTGAAGCAAAGCTAACTTACTGCGAATTTCGTTACTCTTAGCACTCATAATTCTATCTCTCAAAAATCTCACAACGGCTGCATATAGTGCAAAGTCACCTCAGAAAATGAGCTTTGGTAAAAACCGAAAAAGGGTTTAGCTCATTGCATTAGTTTCTATATAAACATACAAAATATAGAACAACCAACACTATGATCTAAACCACTTTTTTGTAACTTGATGCTAACTTAGTAACTACAGTCACATTTGAATACGTACGCGCTCGTATTTACCAGAAGACACCATTAGGGGTATAGCCTAACCATTTGAACCAGGTTTCGCCCATTAAAATACTGACCACCCAACCTATCATTAGCATGGTAAAGCCAAACTTAAAGGTGTCACTCAAACTGTAATGATCAGTTGAATAAAGCAATAACGCAGGTTTACTGTTAAATGGCAGTACATAAACATGCTCAATAAGTAGAGCGACCGGAAGCGCCAAGCTCATCACGGGGAAATCAAAACGTTGGGCGATACCTATCGCAATCGGTACGAACAACATGGTACGCATGGTTTTCGACTGGAATACCAGCGAGCTTAACAGCATTGCCCCTGTGAGTGCGATGTAGAACACACTAAATGGTGTTTTATCATCTAAGCCAAAGTACTCCAGACCAAAGTTAACCACTAGGTTGGGTAAATCTGTCTGTTTGAAACCCGCGCCCAAAGTATACGCACCTGCTGAGAACAAGAGTAAATGCCAAGGTACGTCGACTTCATTCCAGTTAACCACACCAATGCGCGGCATCAATGCCACAATCGCACCAATAAAGGCCACAGCTGTAGCGCTGACACCGTGGTATTTATCAGTTGCCCAGAACACCAAAATAGTAATAAAGATAACCAGTGACTTAATTTCGCGCACTGACACCTTGCCCATCTTCAGCAGTTCTTGTTGCAGGCGCTCCATACCACCTTCAATTTGTGGCAGTCTTTCCTCTGGCGCGAGTGGGAAGAAAATTCGCGTACCAATCAACCAGCCAACAATAATCATCGCCACCACAATTGGCAGCGCTACTATCATCCAGTCAGCAAAGAAGAAGCTACCACCAATGGCACCGGCAATTAGGCTTGCAGCCAGTAAATTAGCACCTGAGCCTGTCACGAAGGCGCCGGCACACAGGTTAATTTGCAGCAAGTTTTGCAACACAAGGTTACGACCAAAATTATTTTTATTATCGCCGCCACGCGCACCATATACAGCCGCAATTACCATGAAGATAGGCATTAAGATCGCCGCTTTTGCGGTGGTTGCTGAAATAAATGCTGACAGCACCAGGTTGATCACCATAAAGCTGTAAAAAATAGGCGTTGCACTGGTACCAAAGCGGCAAATAAACCATAGGGCAAAGCGCTTCGCCGCACCTGATGTCACTAGCATAGACGCAAGCACAAATGACAAGATGTTTAACCACATAATCTTGTGACCAAGCTGAGCGTAGGCAACTTTCTCTGGTAATACGCCCGTTAGCACCATGGCGATAATCACCATCAATGAGGTCAAGTAGTTAGGGAATGGCTCAGTAATCCACAAAATGACCGCCGCACAGAAGATAGCCATCATGGCATTACCTTTAGCGCTAAACATTTCTAGGCCGTACTCCTGAAAGTTGGCCATTGCGGTTTTACTTAGCATCTCAGGGTCAAAGTTAACCAAGAAAGACGCAGGATCTGACATGAGAATACAAGTAAACGCGGCAAGCGCTATCCAAATACCTGCCCTAGCCAGCCATTGTTCAAAGTTACTTTTACTTCTTACCGGTAGGTTTTCCATCCGATATTGACTCATATCCAATGGGTCTACTTGGGAGATATTTTCGTTTTTCATTATTCTCATTCCCTCAACAAATGATGTTGGGATAACCATACAGATTTTGTTACGACAAAAAGCCGATCAAGATCAACAAAATAACAATCTAGTTTTATTTAAAAAATATTTTTAAAACAAAACAGCAATAAGCGGAGAAACAAAAAACCATTAAAAATCAGATAAATAAAAACAATTTAAACACATCACCTGTAAGAAACTGTAAGATTAGGTTGAAACTAATAATTAAAAATATTGATCTAGATCGAGTTTTTTTATCGCTAATCTCATTACTGTAATAACGCTCCTATTCAAAACACGTTCAAATGAAGGATTACAAATATGTCAGAGTTAAAAATCGGTGAGATTTCAAAACCACGCTTCGAGTTCCGTACTTTTGGTCAAAGCTTTGCTGAGTCAGCAGAGCGTATGGCACGTTTGTCTCAACCCGTACCAGAAAAAGTGTGGCACCGTGAAAGTGACGAGATTTACATTATGTCGCGCACTAATGACTTAAATAACACTAAAATCCGCGACGGCAAGATGGACATCAAAGCGTATGTTCAAACAGTAGACGGCCTTGAACAGTGGGACCCTAAGCTAAAAGCGGAATTCCCAATTACTAAAAAGCGCCTGGTTGAAGAAATCTTCCCAGCGTTTATCGTCGACATCCCAGAATTAACACAAGAAGAATACAGCTTCGACGCCTTTATCGGTCTAATCAACGACCACCCAGACTTACAAGCAGTAAAAATTCACAAAGAACGCTATGGCTACATGGTGAACAACACGATTTGTGAAGTTGCAAATGTACTGGTAAACGGTGCCAAGATTGTCAGCATTAACAGTGAGTCAACTGAACTTGAAGACATTCAAAAAACCATTAAAGACGTCAAGCTAGAAGGGGTAGAGAATATTAACTACCTGCAAGCCATCAAGCGTGTGATTGGCATGAAAAACCTGCCACTAGCAAACTAATAAGGAGGCAAACATGGCACAAGAAATTGAACGAAAGTATCTGGTAAAAAACGAAGATTTTAAAGCTATCGCAGCTCGCCAAGTGCGTATTATTCAAGGTTACTTAAGCTCAGTACCTGAGCGCACAGTACGCGTACGCGTTAAGGGCGACAAAGGCTTCTTAACCATTAAAGGTATTGGTAATGAGTCTGGCGCGTCACGCTACGAGTGGGAAAGCGAAATCCCAGTAGCAGAAGCACAAGATCTACTTAAAATCTGCGAGCCAGGCGTAATCGATAAAACCCGCTATTTAGTTGAATACGAAGGTCATATTTTTGAGGTAGATGAATTCTACCAAAGCAATGAAGGCCTAGTAGTTGCCGAAGTTGAACTACAAAGCGAAGATCAACAAGTGAACAAGCCAAGCTGGTTAGGTGAAGAAGTCACTGGTGATGCCCGCTACTACAATTCAATGCTTATGAAACAGCCTTACACTAGCTGGTAAGCACTGATGTCATTGTCGCTTTCTCAGGCCGATCAGTACCATCTGAGCATTAAGACGGATTTTTCCCCTGCCGTTAAACATGCTCAACTCAAGGTACACTTTTTTCTTCCCACTCGATTGGCTGAGAATAGCGACATGCTCAACCCGCATGGCTTTTACCATGCACTCATGCACAAGCAGTTACTCACCTCCACTACACCGCCAAGCATTGAGGCGATGCGTCAGGCGTTGTTAGCCATTAAGCAAACCGCTTATGCCCAAGCGCAAGACAATGTACAGCGCTATCGCAAAGCTTTATCGCATTTTATTACCGATTTACGCATCTTATTGCTTAGTGCATCCACCAGCGAGCTAAAGCAGTTTGATGAACTGATTCAGTCATTTATTTCGATACATGACAATGAAGCTAATTTAACTGATGTCAGGCTATACAAACTCAGCCTGCACCAGATGAGCTACTACTATTATCAAGCACTATTGCGCGAGCAAAAAGCCACGCCATCTTGCGAACTAGAAAACTTAATTGCTAAATACACCGAACTAGCGCAGCAACAGCAAATTAAGTTACACCATGAGTCTGAACATGGCCGCGAGCGCCTACTTAACAAGTTGCACCTCGGGCGAAAGGTTATCCACAGCCCTTATAAAGTCAGCAGCAAAATGCTTAAAAACGGTCAAGTCGCCGAGCAACTGATATTTGGTGTGGCTGCCGCCCTTGCCATGGCATTTGCTACCGCTGTTGCATTTGCCACCCAAAAAATATTTGGCAATTTTTCTACGCCTTTTTTCTTCTCACTGGTGCTGTCTTACATTTTCAAAGACCGTATCAAGGAGCTAGGCCGACAGTACCTATTACAGCAGTTCTCTTCCAAATACTTTCAGCATCATTTTCGCCTGTATCAAGGTAATAGTAAGCACCTGATTGTGGACGTAAAAGAAAGTTTCTTCAGGCAATCAAGCCGCAAATTGCCTAAAGCACTCCAAGCGGTGTTAAAACACCGACCTTTAAATGAATTTAGTGACAAAGCCCATTGGGTTTATCAACGCCGTTACTTTTTCAGTACTTATAAACGCAAACAAAAAACAGAAAAGTTTACAGATGAACTGACAATAAACTTAAGCAAATCGTTAAGGGCGTTACCTAAGATTTTAAGTAATCATCATTTCTATGATGCTAAGCAGATAAAGATGATCCCAGTACATAAAACTCACTATCTCTATCTACTTATTAGCCAAGTTAATGATGGTAATCCTGAATACGCGCATTTTCGCGTATCGGCAAGCCGCAAGGGAATACATGGAGTTAACAGACTAGACACCAACAAAACTAACTAGAAATACACCTAAACAGCATTACATTCCTTTTACTGTGCTTATTACCTCCAAAGCACGGACAAGCCTACTTTTGCCTACAGTTTTTGACAATAAAACCAGACATTTAACTATGAATACCCAATCAAACAAAAAATGTAGAAGTTTTAAATTAATTGTACGATTAAGTTGAAATTAGTAGACATAGATCAAGTTTTTTCACAAACAATATCTCTACTATTTAGCCATACAGCAGGAACAATTTTTTACACAGCGTTAACACAAGCAGTTACATAAGGATAATTATTATGATGAAGAAAAATGTGTTTGCTCCTAACCGTGTTGCCCTTGCCATTTCGGCAACGTTACTTTGCCTGTCAACCTCGGCTGTTGCCTCTGAGTCAGACCGCATCAATGAACTAGAAGAACGACTAAATCAACTTGAAGTTGAGCTCATCGAAGCGAAAGACGCCGCCAAAAGTACCGACCGCGTTAAGTTTAAAACTGGTGACCCATCACCAGAGTTAATTTCTAAAGATGGTCAATCAACAATGCAGTTTACCGGCCGGATTCAAATGGACTATGTCAACGCAGATCCTTTCTACACGGGCGATGATCGTGAATACACTGAAGGTTTTGATGAAGTGAGCTTCCGCCGTGTGCGCTTTGGCGTAGAAGGCTATTTCTCAAACGTTTGGAAATACTCGCTAGAGTTTGATTTTGATGGCGCTTCAGAGGTCGAAGTCAAAGATGCGAATGTAAACTATCGCGGCTTTGAAAACTCTGAGATCAAATTGGGTTTCCAAAAATTTGGCTACGGTATGGAGGCGACAGGCAGCTCTAAAAACTTAGCTTTCCTAGAGCGTGCGAGTACCGATACTTTCTCACCTGATCGCGCAGTAGGTGCATCTTGGCTATATAAAGGTGACGGTTATAACTTCACACTAGGCTACGGTGTAACCGCACTACTGAATGACGATGACGAAAATGAAAAGCTCGACGTTTTAAATGGTCGCATCACCTATACCCCAATCAAAAATAGCGACCACCTATTACACCTTGGCGCGAGTGGCCTTTACACCAAAACCAATGATTACACCCAAAAAGTTCGTTACCGTGCCCGCCCAAATACTAAGGCAACAGGTCGCATCATCGATACAGGCAAAGTGAAAGCTGAATCAACTCAGCACTATGGTATTGAAGCTGCTTATCAGCACCGCAACTTATTGATTCAAGGTGAATACGCAATAGCTAAAACCGATGCAGTAGAAGGTGAAGAGTCGATTTCCGTAAACGCTGGATACATTCAAGCTGTGTACACCTTAACTGGTGAAAAGTGGGGCTACAGTGGCAAGAAAGGCGTATTTAAAACGGCTAAGCCAGACAACGCAATTTCTGCCGGTGGCTGGGGCGCCTGGGAATTAGCCGCACGTATCGATATTGCTGACTTTACCGATACAGATGCTGGTGTTGATGGTGGTAAAAAAACCGACTATGTACTTGGTGTGAACTGGTATCTAGAAAATAACCTTAAAGCCCAGTTTAACTACGTCCACACTCAGGCGGACTATGAAACAGCCTTTGAAGACATCAACGGCAACATGGTCTACGAGCAAGATGGCAATGTATTCCAAGCCCGTCTGCAATACGCATTCTAATTAGGAGGCACACATGAGAAACAATCTACTGTTAATTGGGTTGGTGAACCTCTGTTTGGGCGCCAATGCATACGCACTATCGCCAGATGCGTTTACCTCACTGGAGTACCACGTCAACACAGGTGTTGGTAAGACCTTACCTTATGCAACTGACACTATTACGCCAGAGTTTAAGAAAGCATTCAACTTTATAGACTTTGATAACGATGTGTCAGTCAAGCTGGTGACTTACCTAGACACACCTGATCGCGCTTTTAAAGCTAACGACATCAGCATCAGAGTGCGTGAGCATGTAACTAAGCCTCGCAAGAGCAAAATCACCGTAAAACTGCG
Organism: Shewanella maritima; assembly: GCF_004295345.1. Lineage (NCBI taxonomy): Bacteria > Pseudomonadati > Pseudomonadota > Gammaproteobacteria > Alteromonadales > Shewanellaceae > Shewanella > Shewanella maritima. The sequence continues at coordinate 2,203,463 of NZ_CP036200.1, forward strand.
TGCTGATAATCCTGAAGGCTTTGGGGATGTATCGAACTATCGCAAAGCAGAAATTGACTTCACTAACGATCAGGCTAAGTACAGTGTTAGCTACGATGTGCCGTACTCACCAGGTGAAATTGATGTTAAGAAAGTCGACTACGCCAAGGTTTTTGAAGTGATTAAAAAGAACAAGGCTGCCTGGGCATTGGTAAGCGACATTTACCAGAAAAATAAGCAAAGCCTTAAACAAACACTCGTCATGCGCACCCATGGCTGGGAGGGAGCATTAGACGATAAACGCTTTGACGACCTAGAAATTGACTTTCAAGTATGGACACCATACTACCGTCGCCCTCGCATCAGCTTTACTGAGTTTTCATTTAAAGGCAGTGCTAAAGACAAAGATCGCCTAGAGCAAGCCTATAAATACCTTTCAGATAAAGTAGAGCAAGTCGGCTTTGAGGCTGGTCACCAGGGTTCTAAAACAGGTTCAACCTTCAAAATGAGTAAAGCGTTCCAGTAAATCTGGTTCTCCCCCAGCAGGTAAGCTATCTACCGCTCCCATGATGGCTTACCTGCTCTTCCTCCCATCACAATAACTATAAGGAGATGCCATGTTTGGTTTTTCTCGGCTCAGCTCTTTGCTGTCTAAAAGTAGCTCTACAGAAACTAAAGTGTACCTATTTTTGGATCAGGTCACTTTATCCCACCATCAATTCACTCTGCTATGGAAAAGCTATTTAAAATACGGCGCAGACAGTGAACAATTCACTGATGCACTCGCCAAACTGCAAGCTATTGAACATCAAGCCGACAAGCTAAAACGCGAAATTGAACAAACCCTTTACCGCAAAACCTTAATTCCAGACTTACGATCAGATGTTGCCTCGCTAATTGAGCAAACCGACAGACTCATTAATCGCCAGGAAACCGTAGGCTTACATCTTAAAATTGAACGACCAGCCATTCCTTACGAATTACATGAAGATGTGCTGGCGCAAATTGCTACCATTGCGGACACCATAGACCACACCATACTTTGTGCCAAAAGCTACTTTACCGATCTACAGCGCGTGCAAGAGTATCACCAAAAAGTCATCGCCTTTGAAACTGATGCTGATGAAGCCTGCACCCGGGTAAAAACCCACTTGTTTAATCTCGATATTCCGTTAATGCAAAAGGTACAGTTACGTTACTTTTTCGACCGCATTGACAGAGTAGCCAACCTAGCCGAAGACATCAGCGACCGCATATCTATTTTCACCCTTAAACGTGCACAGTAATGGGAGAAACTATGGATATTGCAATCTGGATTTTTCTCTCCAGCGGCCTGTTTCTCGGCTGGTCACTGGGCGCCAATGATGCTGCCAATGTATTTGGCACCGCAGTTGGTTCCAAAATGGTTAAATTCTCCACCGCAGCGCTTATTTGCTCAGTAATGGTCATTCTTGGCGCCGTGATTAGTGGCGCTGGTGCATCACACACCTTAGGCGCACTGGGTAAAGTCTCGGCCATTGGCGGTGCTTTTACCGTGGCGCTTTCAGCGGCAACCACTGTTTACCTGATGACCAAGGCCGGCCTACCTGTGTCGACCGGTCAGTCTATTGTTGGCGCGATCATAGGTTGGAACCTATTCAGTGGCATGCCCACTGACTCGGCGGTACTGACTAAAATTCTCAGCACCTGGGTAATGTGCCCAATTCTCGCTGCCATTACTGCAGTGCTGTTATACATGGGCATCAACAAAGCGATTAAGCTGATTCGCCCAGGTATGTTCCAACTCGACAATTGGACGCGTATCGGTCTTATTCTCGCGGGTGCCTTTGGCTCTTACAGTTTAGGTGCCAACAACATTGCCAACGTAATGGGCGTGTTTGTCACCAGTACGCCACTTGACCCAATTGAGTTGTTCAACATTGAGTTTAGCGCCGCAATGCAGCTGTTCTTTATCGGCGCAGTTGCCATCAGCGTTGGGGTATTTACTTACTCTAAAAAAGTGATGATGACTGTGGGCGACAACCTCATTTCCATGACACCAGTTACCGCCTGGGTTGTGGTCATGGCGCACTCAATTGTGCTGTTTATCTTCTCGTCGCAATCCCTGTCTAACGCCTTTGTTGATATCGGCTTACCTGCCATTCCATTGGTGCCAGTGTCTAGCTCACAAGCGGTGATCGGCGCTGTCATCGGTATTGCACTGCTTAAGCGACTGCCAGTGCAGTGGAAAGTGTTGGGGCGGGTATTAATGGGCTGGGTAATTACGCCAATTATGTCAGCGATTGCCTGTTTTATTGGTTTGTTTGTGGTGCAAAACCTGTTCAATCAGGTGGTGATGTAACTCACCTGCCACCCGCGCTTTGATTTGTTGTTAGCTAGAGGATGTTGCTATGAATTTGCGCTCTCGGTTCAATCTGTTTCTGCTGCCCAATGTGGCATTTGGTCTGCTTACTGTTGCCACTTTTACCATCTATTTAAGCATCAATGCTATGCAGCAAAACGCCCTTGAACAGCTTGAAGCCAAGCAAGGGTTAATTGCCAAATCCATTGCTTACTGGGTCGACAGTAACCGGCAAATGCTGTCATCCCTCGCTAACAGCCCGGTTGTGACCGATGCGCTTACAACAAGTGCCAAACAAGCTCACGCATCGGCGCATTTTGCCAGTGTTGCCGATAGTTATGGCTATCGCAATATCGCCATCCTTAATCAAGATGGCACGGCTATCGCTGCGTCAAACCCAGCTCGAGTAGGCAAAGACTATGGTCACTTGTCTTATGTACAGCAGGCGCAGTCAACCAATGAGATCGTTATATCTTCACCACGTGCTAGTCGAGTTGATGGTACCTTGCTGATTAGCTTTGCCAAACAAATAAGGTCTGAAACGGGCAGCACTCGCGGCAGTATTTTCTTAAGCGTACCGCTGAATAACTTTTATCAGCAACACGTGGATGTCACTCAAGAATCACCTAATAGCTATGCATTTATCCTTACCCAAGATTGCCAACCGCTAGCTTATCGAGATATGCAAACTAAGTCGCAACCACACTTCGACAAGCTCTGTCGCCAAACGGGTGTGCAGCATAACTTTAGTGACAACGGCATTGAGTATTTGGCGATTAGCCATCGAGAGCCAACAACTGGCTGGTACATAATCACAGCAACCAAGCAACAGGTGCTAGATGATAGCTTTACCGCACTGAGCTCAAGCGCAGCTTTCATCGCTATATTAGCCATCATCATTATGGTTTTTGTTGTCATCAAACTCGTCGGCATTATCACCCAGGGGTTATCGACCATTACCGCTGCCGCAGATGATTTGGCAGACGGTGATATTGAATTACACCACCTCGACCAAAACAAATGGCGCGCCCAGCTTAATCGCCAAGACGAGCTTGGGCATATGGCGAACGCCATGCAACGACTTATCGACAACCAGCAGCATCAAGTACGCACGGCCCAACGCATTGCTAATGGTGAGTTAATGCATCAGATAAGACATGCCAGTAAACATGATGTGTTAGGGCAAGCACTAACAAGCATGCAAGCCAGTCTTAAAACCTTGGTCAGCTCAGTCAAAGCCACCAGCATGCAAGTATCTAGCGCTACTGAGTCGCTAAACAATGACGGCCAACACCTTGCTGAGGGTGCAACCGAACAACTAGCATCAGTATCTTCAATCAGCGCAGCACTACAAGAGATTGATAGCCAAATTCAGCTTACCGCGCAATCAGCGATGCAAATGAATCAACAGGGACAACAAACGCTCATCGCTGCAGAGGAAGGTAATGTCCATATCAGCCAGCTAACTGAGTCACTGCAAGCTATCAATGACTCAGGCGCACAGATCGCCGACATCATGAAAGAGATCACCAATATTGCCGAGCAAACTAACCTCATAGCCTTAAACGCGGCCATTGAGGCGGCGCGCGCAGGCGAGTTTGGTCGGGGTTTTTCAGTGGTGGCTGATGAGGTACGAAATCTTGCATCACGCAGTGCTCAAGCGGCAAATAAGACATCTTCACTGGTTAATCATTCGCTTGAGAAAATGGCTGAGGGCAATCAAATTGCAGACCAAACTGCTACAGTATTTGCCAACATTGTTGAGCAGGTAACGACCTCGGCAGAGCAGCTTGATGCCATTGCACAAGGCAGTCAGGAACAAGCAGGTGCCACTGCCGAATTGACCGAAGGCTTAGCGCAAATAGACTCAGTGGGGCAGCATGTGACCGCAATTGCCAATCAGGTTGCCCTGCAAGGTCAGGAACTTGCCGAGCTAACCGAGCAACTGCAGCAAGCCAGCTGTCAGTTTAAAAGCGATGAGTAGTAATCACCGACGGCAAAGAACCTGGCCACAAAGAGCTAGGCAGCGCCGGGCTAGCTGGTTTTTTACGGCTCAAGATGAGCAAACCCTAGAGGCGAACCCAGAGCAGACTCCACAAGCTAGCCGTGATGAACCACTTGCGTCAGATGATTGTAAAAGTGCATCACGTGCGCCAGCTCATACTGAGCTTTCGACAAATAACCGTAAGCAAAGTGCGGCATGAGCATGCCGCTAAAGCTATGAAACTGAGCAAGGGATGCTTTAAATCGCTGCGCTGCTGCTGCGACTGAGCCACCAGCAGCGAGCGTTGGCGCGCCAGGAATAGGCTCGCTTAACCCGTGAGTCATGCGCCCTTTGGCAGCAAAGGCTGTAAACGCTAATGCACCAACACTGTGCTTGAATAAATCAGACTTATGCTCAGGAAACCCACTTAGTGAATATTCCACACTCTGAGCGCAGTGATTGAGCATTTGTGCCAAGTCCCACTCACCATTAACTGAAGCGTTGTTATTGGCATAAGCAGCTAGTAGCTGATCTAGCTCAACAAGCGCTGCAGCGATAGTTAACGGCTTGTTGTTGCCATCTATGGCAAACCAGCCTCCTGCCGACAGCATCACGCTGCCAACCGCGATGCCAATCACTAGATTACGGCGCTGATGATCTGTCGCCATTTGCTCCAACTCCTCACTGCTCGTTTTTAGTCCGTTTATGACTACCGTTCACAACTTCATATTATTAGCCGCTACTTTGGCAGACCAAGTGTGGATAACCTTGGCTAGCCCGCCAAAACAACTACACCTTTTGCTGTACACCCTGTCCTTTTGGCTAATCATTTAGTACAGGTGGTCGCTAGACTTTTAGCTATACCAAGGGGTAATACTTTTGCCACAGCTGAATTAGCCACTAAGAGTGATTTTCAGCAAAACTAAGCCAACAAGCAACCATGGCTGTAAACATTTGTATCTTGTCACCTAAGTGTCACAAACAAGTCATATTCTCTCGGCAAATTTGCCACCGGTTGCCAAGATGAAGATATCCACATTAACTCGCATCGCCTCTGCACTTTTAATTGTTATTGCTATTGCAATGGCAGTGGTGATTTTTTGGAGTAACCAAGAACGTCAGGCGATTGAGCTGCAAAGCGATAAGCTGCAAGAACTGCAAAAGCGCTTTCTTGTGGATATTAAAGAAGAACTTCATGATTATCTCAACAGTGGCAACGCCGCACTGCTTGAACAAGCCAAGCAAGATCTGCAGCAAACCCAAAACGAGCTAGGTACATTTACTGGGCTGGATACCCAAACAACCTTGAGTGCTATTGAATCTTTCATTACTGCACTTGGCGGCGAATATCGCGCAGCGGGGAAATTAGCAGGCAACCCGAGGCAGTTGCTGTCTCACGCAGAGTCTGAAATGCTCGACTACAACTATCACCTTGCTAACTATAGTTTCAAAGGTCAGGCAACTAACCCTGATCTTGCTAACCAATACCTAAGTTTGGTTAACGATTTACCGCAGCTTGTTAATGAACTTTCACAGGTCACCACCGGCTATTTAATCAATAAAAATCAGCAGCTACAACCAGTATTAGCAAGATTGATTGAGCAGCTTCAAGCATGGAATCAAAGGCTAACCGCCCTGCCGCTTATTGGAATTTACATCACCGAAGAAGTTGATGAGTTCGCTCTTGGCGATGATGAGCCTGAAACCATCGAGGTTGGTGAAGAGTATCGCTCAGAGTTACTGAGTTTAAGCTCGCGCTACAGTAAAGAAGTCGACAATACTCATCGCATGCTCAATGAAAATCAGCGTATTCAGCAAGCCCTCATCACCGACCTTGGACAAATCGAGTCTCAATTACTTGAGCTGGGCAATATGCAAAAGCGCAAGGCTCAGCAACTGAAAAGTACTCTGACGATTGCCATCGTGGTTATGGTGTCTATTTTGATTGCCTTCTCACTCATCTATTTAGTACTGCAACAGCGCCGAGTAATCAAGCCGCTGAAACACTTAAACCATGCCTTCCACCAGCTGAGTGAAAGTAATAGCCGCGAGCCACTGAATATTACCCGTCGCTGTGAAACAGGGCAGATAGCCAACCACTTCAATCAAATGTTGCAGCGTTTTGAGCAAGAAGATGAACAGCAACGCCAACAGATCAGCGTGATCTCTCAGTCATTGTCGCAACTGGTAAATCGTATTACTGATATTTCCAGCAGCACAGCGCGCACTCAATCAGTGGTAGTCAATGCGCAACAGCAAACTGAGCAAATCCGCCAGCTGGCGACTGAGGTCAGCGAAACCTCAAATCAAGTAGAGCAAACCGCTGAAAAAACCAAATCACACATGCTGCAAAGTCAAAAAGAAGCCGAAGCCGTTTTGTCAGCAAGCGAGCAGTCACAACAAGCGGTTGAGCATTGTCATCAATCATTAGCCAGCTTAACGTCATCGGTGACCGATGTATCTCAAATTATTGATGTGATTGGCAACATCGCTGAGCAAACGAATCTACTGGCGCTCAATGCGGCAATTGAAGCAGCAAGAGCTGGCGAGCAAGGCCGCGGCTTTGCCGTGGTAGCTGATGAAGTACGTAATCTATCTCAGCGCACCAAAACCTCCCTTGAAGAAGTCATGGCGATTCTCAATAAACTCACCAAAGCCAATGCAGATTTAACCACGCGTGTTGAAGGCATTGAGCAAACGACCTTAAGCCAGAAACAGCGTGCCCATAAACTATGGCAGGTCGCTCAAAGCGTGCAGCAGCAAGCCTCAGAAATGGCAGTAACCGCCAAACAAGGCGCGCACAGCTCGCAGTCGCAAGTCGTGCACCTTGATGAGTTTGTTAGCGCGATGGATAGCTTAAAAGATCATGCTCAAGCGGCAACCGCACAAACAAATTTAATTGCGGGTGAAGTGTCGCAGTCCGTCGAAGATATTGAAGTTAGCTTAGGCATCAAGTCTGCCTAAACGAGTTTCCGTAAAGGGGCGATATATTGGCGCTATTTCCTCAATCTATTTACTAGCGCGTCTTGCGTCAAACTGAGCTTTGGCAAGCTGGTTATATTGCTCAAGCAAGCTTAAATCAGACTCGGTAGTCGCAAGCTTTGCTAAGTCCATTTTGAGCTTACCCTGGCTATCAAACTGACTAGCATAAGTGCCCATGCCAATCATATCCACTTGCCAGTGTGTAATCCGCCCTATCATATAGTTGCCAAACAAGAAGGCTTCATACTCATTTGATAAGGTTAAAAAGTCACTAAAGCCCATGCCTTTAATTTGCTTTTGCGCGGTAAATGACGCCTTGTAGCTGCGGCTGAACACTGGGTTAGCTTGTGTCTGATTTGGACGCATTGCTAGCTGTAACTGATAAGCGTGGCGGGTTTCGTGTAGCAAGAACGCAAGCGCTGCATATTGCGGCTGTGAGGCGAGTTTCTCAGGGTTGAGATAAACCGTGCCGTTGTCTCGGTCAGTCAGTTTAAAGTCAAAATACACCATCTTGCCGGGGTAGCTATGGTTATCAATCACCAACTTAGGCGGCTTAATGCCAAAGCTTGCCACTTCAAGCTCGAAGATTTGCCTCAATAAGGGGATTTGCTGCTCAAGGCTCAATGTATCCCAGTTTTGCAGCGCTGTTGATACCGTTTTATCTTGCGCTAAAAGAGCCAACAACTTATCGGCATCAGCAATAGTTTTAGTTTGCGTGAGCGCTAAAAACTGCTGATTTGGCTGCTGCAGCACAAACGCTTGCGGCGCTTGCTGCTGAATTGACGGGTTTGCATAGAACTTGTCGTTGGCATTGACTGTTAGCGATAGGCTCGCAAACACAGGAAGTGCAAGTGCTAACGCTATCTTAGTGAAGCCTTTTTTCGGTGAGATCATTTTCATTACCCCTTGCTGCTCTTATTTATCATTGGCAGCTTCATCTCTCGGTTTTAATCAGTGGTGTTTAAATAGTGGTTTATTAATGGCGGTGCATTAGTCAGCGTTGCATTCATCAACGCAGCACTCGTCTACAAGAAAGCCAATCACTTGCTGTAATTGCTCATATTGCGCGGTGCAAAATAAGGTTCGCCCTTCACGGCGCTGCTTAAGTAAGCCTGCTGAGACTAACCCCGTAATGTGGTGAGATAACGTAGAGCCGGGAATATCGAGCTTTTGTTGTAATCCACCCACAGGGATCCCTTGGTGCCCAGCTCTAACAATTGATTTGTAGATCATCAATCTTGTTGGATGCCCCAATTCTTTCAATGCCTTAGCAACTGCCTCAAGTTCCATAGCCATACCTTATTAAAAAATATATTTCGATATTACTAGAAATAACTTGACGCGTATAGTCAGCCTGCCTAAAATCTCCGCAACAATTAATTCGACAAAACTAGAAATATAGTTTTTAGTGAGTCAACCAGTTCACTCTGTGAGGCAGTTATGAATACAGAAATGCTCATGAACACACTCAATATGTTTGCCTTTTTAACCGTTGAGCTAACCTTGCTATTTTTGGCAATTAGCTATCTGGTGGGCGTACTGCAAATGTATATTCCACCAGCAAAAATCCAGTCGATACTTAGCGCCAAGAATGGCAAAGGCTATGTGGTTGCTGCGCTGCTAGGTGCTATCACGCCATTTTGCTCATGCTCAACCATTCCTTTTCTAAAAGGGTTACTTAGAGCTCAAGCAGGCTTTGGCACCATGATGGTGTTTTTGTTCTCTAGCCCGTTACTCAACCCAATTATTATTGGCCTATTTGCGGTCACTTTTGGGCTTAAAGTCACCGTGTTTTACTTTGTATTTGCCATGGGAATTTCGGTCATTGCCGGTTACTTGCTAGAGAAGCTAGGTTTTGAAAAGTACGTCAAACCTGAGGCTTATATCGCGCCAGAGACTAAGTCGTGTGGCAGCAGTTGTGGCGGCAAAACAAAGCCTGTAAGTAAGTGGCTAACAATTTGGAACAGCACCTGGAGCGACTTTAAAAAAGTCCTACCTTACTTAATGGCAGGTATTGCAATTGGCTCATTAATTTATGGTTTTATGCCAACAGAATTTGTGGCAAGTGTCGCCAGTGATGACAACCCATGGGCGATTCCGGTGTCAGCGGTAATTGGTATTCCTTTGTATATTCGCGCTGAAGCAGTTATCCCATTGAGTGCAGCCTTGGTTGCTAAAGGCATGGGGCTAGGTGCGGTAATGGCATTGATTATTGGTAGTGCAGGTGCCAGTTTAACTGAGGTCGTGCTACTGAAATCTATCTTTAAAAACCCGATGGTAATCACCTTTGTCGCGGTTATCTTAACTATGGCAATAGTGACTGGTTTTGCTTATCAAATGCTGTTTGTATAACAAAGCTAAAACGAGATACAACCAAGCCTAAGCTCACTTAGGCTTGGTTATCTAGATCTTGCAGGCTCAGCTTCAACTGAGTTAGCTTTATTTGGCTGGACTTTAATTGGCTAAGCAGCAATAACCATCACTAATGTTTGCGGACGACTTTTCGAATAAAGCCGCGATCGTTCTCAGTAATGAGTAAATTGCCTTGCTGATCTATCGAGATTGCTCGTGGCTCACTGATTTTCTTGCCTAATGTCGCATAAGACTGGTTATCACCACTATGCTCATCTGAGCTGCCACCATCGATGAAAAGATGAATTATGCCGTAAGGGTCGACAAACCACACTTGACCGCCAGCATGCGTTACCAAGAAGTAGCCGCCATTATCTGCAAGCCAAATGCCTCGAACTTGATTGAGTGCATTGTCGGTGGCCTGGTGACCATCACCGCCACCAGATAACTTCCCATTACCAGCTAACTTCCCATTACCAGCTATTACGGTTTTACGGCCATCTGGCGTGACTCGATATACCCGATGACCAAAACGGTCAGTCACTAAAATATCGCCATTGTGATCAACAGCTAGATTACCCAGCTCCACAAAACCATCAGCCACTATGCTAATCCCAACACCTTGCTGCCAACGCTTAAGCTTATCGTGATTAGCATAATAGATGGTTTTATGGTCATCGCTTACCCATAAGCCACGACCACTGACAATCTTGTCATCATCATGAAGCACGGTGGAAACCACACCTACTGGAGTGACTTTGCGAATGCGATTATTGCCTAAATCTAAAACATACAAAGTGTCATCCGCGGTAATCCAAATACCGTTAGGAAAGGCCAGTTGAGTATTAGCCGGCGTATGAGCATCGCCATTAAAGCCGTATTTATTGGTGCCCATAAAGGTTGAGATTTCACCTGTAGCATTAACGAGACGAATCGCATGGGCATCTTTATCAGCAATATAAATATTGCCTTTGGAGTCAGCTATCGCATGATGCGGCCGTGACAGCTCAGCTTTGGTGGCTACGCCGCGTTCAAACTCAACCTGCCAGTTATTGTGATACTTCGCCCCATCTTCGCCAGCACCCGCAATGGTAGTAAGCAGCGAATATTGCGAAGCAAATGCGCCATAATCAAAGCCAGTATCACCTGCAACGGCGCATAGCGGAATTGAAGCGATTACAGTTAAAACGGCTTGCTTAAGGCGAGTCTGCAAACTGCGCCTGGGTTTAATACTATGCATTTTCGAACACTTCCCTTTGTTAACTTTACAAAACACTTGTATCCTAACCAAATTAAACACGAACCCACTGATCTCGATCAAGTTTCAATCAAATCTGACAAATGCAAAAAAAGAATACTCAGGTAAACACCAATAAAAACAAAAAATTTAATACCATAGGGAGAACAAAAATAATGAATAGATCAAAACTTATTGAGGAAATTGTTTGACCGCAAACGTTACAAACTAAACCCAGTATCCTTTATAAGGTCTGTGAATTAACTAAGGACTGTTATGAAATCAGCAACCGCTTTAGTCTCTAGAGTCGCTAAGTTGGCACTCGCAAGTAGCATTATGACGTTTTGCGCTCAGGTGAATGCCGAGTCGTTCAACCTTGAATATCTAGCGCCGCAATCTAGCGCCGACAAACAAGCGCAGCAGGCCTTGCAATCAGCCAATGGTCTTGGTGCCATTAGTGATTTCATTAATCAAACATTTGAATTCGACCAACCAATTAATCTGGTGGTTGGCACTGAAGATGGCCCTTACTACGACAGCAGCGACGCGACTATCGCCTTCCCTTACTGGTTTTATACCGAGGTTAAACAGCGCTTTACCAAAGCCAACTATGGCCAGACGGGTGTATCTGTCGCTGATGCCAGCCTTGATGCCATGGTGCACACCACTTTTCACGAGCTTGCCCATGCGGTTATCGATATTCATCAACTACCGGTTGTGGGTAAAGAAGAAGATGCAGCAGATGGCTTGGCATCGGTACTCATGATTGAGTTTTTTGAAAATGGCGCTGATATGGCAATCTCAGCAGCTGACTTATTTGACCTGGAATCAGAAAACAGAAAAGTATTAGAAGATGCGGATTTTTGGGACGAGCACAGCCTCAACGAGCAGCGCTATTTCAGCACCCTTTGTCATGTGTACGGCAGCAACCCTGATGCTTATCAAGATATGATTAAGCAGCAAATTTTTACCGCTGAGCGCGGCGAGTTGTGTATTGAGGAATACCAAGTACTGGCTGGTAGTTGGTATGAGCTGCTATCACCTATGATGAAGCAGACTGACGAGTGATTAGCTTACTCTCCACAAATAAATTATCACCTTAAGAGTAAATTACCACGTTCTGAAGAAGGTGGCTGTGTGAGATCCCTAGAAGGGAGCCTAGCCTTACCGGTTGAAACTATATACTAGAGTTGCAATGACATTTAAAGCCGTTGAAAACATGGATGTTTTCGTCGAGCATTTTTGTGAGACAAAGAGGGGAAGTGTTCACGACGTGCTTTAAATGTCATTGCGACGTGAGAAACAATCAAAGCTGCCGTGTATGGAAAACACTAGAATTTACAGGCAAAGCCAAATCGAATGATAACCACCTACTGAAGTATATGGTTTAGGGCTAAAAACAAAAACGGCGCAATCCTAGTGACTGTCTCTAGGTGCGCCGTTTTACGTTTTAACTTTGGTTTTTTGGGGTGTGAGTTTCATAGCCGCTGTTATAGCAAGAGCCATAACAGCAGAGTCAAGTCACCTTAGTCTTTATCTAACGCCTGACCATTAGTCTGTGTGCTCTGAGGTTTTAGCAATGTTGGGTCGATATTCGCCTGCTGCACCGCTTCACGCGCTTTGCCGGTTAAGAAGTTATCGCCGGTTAGCATATCAGTAAGCGTACCGGTTTTATCATTCACCATACCTAGCTCTTGCAGCATGGCATCCACTACAGGTGCATTAGCGCGATAGTTTAGCGCTGCCGAAGTGATTTGCTCTGCAATGCTACCTGAGCCTGTCGCCATCACACTATCTGCGCCGTTACCCGCAGCGCCGACACCACCTTGATAGCCTTGAAGAATTTTAATGCCTTCAATGTTTTCAAGCGGCTTAACCGCATTTGCCACCACTTCTGGTAGTGCTTTAAGAATAGCCAGCGCTTTTTGCAGCTCAATTTGCTCATCTTTGAGGGTGTTTTCTGCTTCATACAAGGCTTGTTTACCCGCGGCTTCAACGGCAAACACTTTCTCGTCTGCTTCTGCCTGTAGAATCTTGGCATCTGAATCCGCTTTAGCTTCAGTTAGAATAGCCGCAGCTTTATCTTCAGCCGCTTGCTTGTCTGCTTGAGCTTGCACCGTAATACCAACAGCTTCACGCTCAGCTTCTTTCTTCGCGTCAATCACCTCAATCTCTTTACGACGATTCGCTTCAGCAACTTGCTTCGCAGTAATTACCGCCTCTTCTTTCTCAACCTTACCTTTTTCAGCATCCGCCGCTTTAGCGCGTGCTGCCGACTCTTCTTCTGACTTTTCGGCAACCGCAATTTGCTTATCTTGCTCAGCAACTTCAATATCACGTTGCTGCTGAATACGTGCTTGCTCTAGGTCTTTACGCTTAGCAATTTCACGGGTTTCAATGTCACGAGCCTTAGCAATCTCTGCTGCTTCAACTGCTTGTTCGCGGGCAATCTGTGCTTCACGCTCTTCACGCTCGCGTGCTTCACGGGTTTTAGCAATCTCCGCTTTTTGCTCAGCACGCTTAAACTCAAGCACTTGCTCTTGCTCTAGGCGAGCTTGCTCTTCTTCTTTTTGGATCTCTAACGACTGACGCTCAGCCTCAAGGTTACGACGCTCAATCTTCACTCGGTTATCTTGCTCAATGTCGTTGGTCTCTTTACGCTTTTCTTCAATAATCTTGGCTAAACGAGCACGACCTTCTGCATCGAATGCGTTGTTTTCATTAAAGAACTGCAAGTCAGTTTGGTCGAACCCAGTGAGCGATACCGATTCTAGCTCAAGACCGTTTTTCTCTAGGTCATTGGCGACGTTTTGCTGTACTTTCTGTACAAAATCAGCACGCTGCTCATGCATCTCAGTCATGCTCATTTCTGCTGCTACGGCGCGCAGTACGTCAACAAACTTAGATTCCATGAGTTTTTTCAGCTCTTCAACACGCATGGTACGTGTACCCAGAGTTTGCGCAGCCATCGAAATCCCTTCCTGACTTGTGGCAACCCTTAGGTAGAAATCAGCTTTTACGTCGACACGCATGCGGTCTTTGGTGATCAGCGCATCTTTTTGGGTTTTCTCTACCTCAATACGCAGGGTATTCATGTTCACCGGAATGGTCTCATGCAGCACAGGCAGACAAATGGCGCCGCCATCTTTCACCACCTTTTCGCCACCTAAACCGGTACGAACAAAGGCAATTTCTTTAGTAGCGCGAATATAAAGTTTGGCAAAAATGAGGCCAATAGTAATAAAGGCGATAAGTGCAACACCGGATACCAATAAGATAAACATGGTATTGGAAGTGTTAGTAAGCTCTAAGGATTCCATATTTAATTCCTTTTAAAACAACGCGTATGGAGTGCGTTTAGTAAGCGCTTTGACCCAACAGAGCCAAAACTGATTGAGAAAATTAACTTAAAACTGTTGCTCGAACTTGGCGCCAACCCAAAAGCTATTTTGCTTGCGTAGTAGCACCACTTGCTCATGCTGATTGAAGCTTTCGGTATCGGTTTCAGGGGCAACCATCACATAGTGTTTCTGGTTGAATTGATCGACAAGCACAGCTTCTGCAGGGTGGTTAAACCTAGCTGTACCTAAGGTTATTTTGGCAACCTGGCCACTAAATGAATCCTTGCTGACCGCCATAGATTCATTTTTAGGTAGCACCTTGGCAAGGCCGCGACCAACAAAGCTTGTGGTAAATAACGCCAGGGCTAAAGCGGCGATACCAGCGATAAATGAAGTTAACACCTGCCCAGAGACTTGATATGTCACATAGTTCACGGCATAACCAAGCAAGGCAAAGCTGGTAAGAAACAGCACTATCCAAATAAGCAGTGGCAGACGGTTAAGGCACAGCCAACCGAGGATTGGCGTTACGCCGGTATTGGCGACCTCAAGGTCAACGTCGACATCAAGATCAATGGGAGAAAGATGGTCGAGTAAGTTGGATATACTAAACCCGATGACCATACCAACACCCTCCAGCAGCGCCAGCATTAATACAATACTTAATGCGATGGCGAATGGGGTATTAGCATTGAGTAACAAAAACTCTAGCATTGCTGTATTCCTTTACAGTCTTGAGCCACAAATGATTGGCGCTATTTGATAGCATTTTTATGGCATGGGTAACAATAAAACCCAATTTAACAGATGCTTTCTTGCTATTAAACAGATATTTAGCAATTTACACTAGGAAGTAGAGCTAGGTCATAGCCAAGCTAGTACTAGGTATTATTGCTACATCTTCTGCTTGGAAACTAGAGCCTAACTGCCCTCGCATTGAGATTTTCCAGCTGAATAACAACTTGGCTGACGTGGACACACAGCGCCGCGCGAGCAAATCAACCTTGCATCATTATCGATGCCGCGCTCTACCCAGTTGATATTAAGGATCTTGGCAACGCTGGTTAGGTCTTGCTTAATAGCTTTTGGAATATCCACTGAGCCACCGCCGTCAACACAAGCCTGCTTAAGGTCGTTTGCAATCCCTAGCGCATCTTTACCTTGAGCCTCAATCGCCGGGTTTAAATCGATACCTGCGCACAGCACATGTGGATTACCAGCAGAGTCATCTACCTTAATTGACTCACAACAATAAATTCTTGGCTCATCACCCACGTTTAAGATTGAGATTTGCGCCGAGGTTCCTTCAAGTGGCTCATTTATCACCCTAAACACCGCCCAATGCTGACAAGGGTCTTCCACCATACGCATATTGCCCCAAGGCAGCGGAATACCATTACCACGATAAACCGCTTTTAACTTGCCCGGCGCATAGGCATCAAAGTAATGCCAATGAGGATAAGGTGACACTACAGTCATGCGGCGCATAGCGACCGATGCCGAAACCTGCAGTTGTTTGTGTACATCAATCTCATAGCCATGACGATCAAGTAATTGCCTAAATGGCACTTTAGGGCACAGTAAAGCGCCGGCAAAAAAACTCGACTCAAAGTCACGCCATGCGTGGAGAATATCCTGAGCGTTAAGGGTATTTGACTGCATGATATCGTCGGTAGGTTCACGACTACCCGACAACATGACACTCTTTAAACCATCCTTGTTATGCAATACACAATGGCCAATATGTACAGCAAGATCATACTTGAGTCGGTGCACGCGCTTTTTCAGCAACTTGTTGATGAAAATCGTACTCGGCGGCTCAAAAAATGAAGTGGTAATTTGCTGTGAAGTTTGACCGTTACTGTCAATGATTTCTCGCGGCGTATCATCAATCCATTTGATTTTCAGCCCCATACTCTTGGCAATTGCCAACATGTCATCGGCAGATAAAGGCATTTGCTTTTTACCTATTTCTTCAGCTGCTCGCTCTAGGTCTGGAAAGTGATTTTGATGATGTTCCTGATGGGCACGAATAAGCAAATGAGCAAACTGCCGCCCAGAAGTACCGGTTTGCGACAACATTTCAGGGATGGCGATTTGTAGAATATCATTAGAGAATAAAAAGCTTGGCTCAAGCGGCATGCCACTGATCCCGCCGCGACTGCCCTTATCAGGTGTAATCGCCTGCTCTTCAGGTACGTCATCTAAAAACCAGTCAACATCTTTTTGAAAAACCGCAGCTATCACCGCCAACATAGCGGCACTAGGAACACGTTTTCCGCGCTCGATCATCGACAAATATGACACGCTAGGCGCGTTACTTGAATCCACTCTTATACAACGAGCAGACAAGTCTTCCATAGTTAAGTTGTTGCGTTTTCTCAGGTTTCTTATCTTTGTCCCTAAGAAATGGCTTTGACGTATTAAGCTTTTTTCACTGCGCATTTTGTAAAATTCACACTGTAAAATTTTTATTGTGAAATTGTAGTGAAAAATACACTAGACTACAAATTAACCAATCGAGATAAATTCACATTTGGTTAATTAGCATCAATAAGTCTTCGCTCAGTCACTCATTAAGTGGCAAAACGTAGCAAGAATAGAAGAGGATAAGGTTATGAATATGTCGACACCACTACACACCACAGCCGCTCACAACCTTAGCAACTTCATTGAAGAGCAGATTGTAGCTTGCACTAATCAGCCAACTCGCACCGCAAAGGCTAAGCAGTTTCTGGATGAGCAATTTCCACTGACAAAAGGCTCACATGCCGATGTTTGTAGCTATGTTGTGTACTACACACACTTACTGGCCTTTATGAAAGATGGCACTCAGTGTGGCTTACAAAACCCATGTCAGTTTGTTGCCCTAAGTGGTCACAAAGAGTCGCCAACGAGCTTAGTGTTTAAGCACAACGACACCCATGTTGAAATTTGCTTTGACCGTAACGGACTCATTGGCGCTAATGACCAAGCACACATTGATGATATTCAGGTTACTTTGCCGATTAAAAATTTACCTACACCGTTCAAGCAGTGGGTAAGTATGCTGAACACCCAAAGTCAGCCAACTAAAGGCAACTGCAAGCTGTTCACCGCCAAAGACGGCAGCGACTACCGCATTAACCAGTCATAGCCTACCGGGTTAATCAGCACAACTTAAATAAGGCCAGCCGACTGAGGCTGGTCTTATTGTTCCTACCTACCTTTATGCTAGCGCTCACCTACAAACTATTTTTTACCAATCTTTGCCATTACTAATGGCTATTCCAACTACTACTAGCAGTTAAAGAGATGTTTAGTAATCGCCATATTCATAAGCTATTGCCGTTAAATCGGGTGACAGTAACCGAGCTTTTAAGAATGGGAGATTCAAATGAAAAAACTAACTGCAGTAACATTAATGGTATCAGCACTTTCAGGTTGTTCTGTTTACAACACCATCAAAGAAGTAGGCCAGCTCGTGGATTACGATATGGTTTCTAACGAAACACACTTCATCACAGCTGAAGGTCACCCATTTCAGATTGCGAAGCATCGCAAAGAAGAAGTTGCAAAAATCTTAGTATGTTCAGGCGCTTCCGGAGTTTTCTACAAAGAAGCTGAACCAGATTTACGTCAAGCAGCTAATGAGTGGTTAGCACAAAAGCAGCCGGGTAAAGCTGCCGGTGAGTCTAACGACCGCTCTGGTACTTGGGATTCAAAAGCATGTTACGAGTTCGACGTTATTGATCCACAACCAATTGGTGCTTACCTTGACGAGAAAACCGGTGAAGTCGTTGTTGTTGGCGAGAGCCACTAATTTTTCTAACTAACTCACTCACTTAGTGATATAGCAAAATATGACCAAATCACTGAGCGATTGATGCTCACCGCTTAAAAGTCATTGGCGAATGCTGATGACTTTTAGTAAAAGCCAAATAAAACATACAGCTACCTAAAGAGTTAAACTTTCACTCCTGCGCACTAGTCACTCGCCACATCACGACGCCTACTGAGTAAGGCAAGACTTTCCGTGATCAACAACACAAATCAGTAACACTTCCTTAAATTAACCTTAATTTTGTGCGTCAACTCGCAATATTGTTAATAATAATAATTATCATTTGTAATTTTAACGACATAACATTTAACATACGCGTCATTATAAAAACAAAATAATCGCTCAAACTGTTTTTAATGCATAAAAGGGAAATTTGACTCCTATGATGAAGTACTCACTTTTAGCAGCTGCTGTAGTCAGCGCGCTATCATTTTCAGTACAAGCTGCTGATGATATTGAAGTTATTGAGGTAAAAGGCGTTCGTCAGAAACTGCAACAAGATGGCCGCTTGAAAGACGTGATCCAAAAGACTGAGGTGCTTGATGAGATCATGATCGAAAACAAAAACGCACTAAGCTTGACTGATGCAATCAACAATGAGCCTGGTGTAAACGTCTCAAACGAATGCTCTATGTGTGGTGTTAAGCGCGTGATGCTTAACGGTATGAAGGGCGAGCACACAACAATTTTGGTCGACGGCTTACCAACACACACTCTTATCTCAGGCTTCTACGCTGTTGATGCTATCTCAACAACGGGCGTCGATCGCATCGAAATTGCTCGCGGCGCGGGTGCATCTCTTATCGCTCCAGAAGCCATTGGCGGCACAGTCAACATTGTTACCAAAGAAGCTTATGAAAACCAGGTAGCTGTTGACGTAGCAAAAGGCTCCCACGACTTCACCGCTTTCAAAGGTATGGCGACAGGTATCTCTGAAGATGGACGCACTGGTATCACCTTAATCGGTCAATATGATAAGCAAGACCAAGAAGATCACGACGACAATGGCGTAAGTGAAGCACCGCTGCAGGAAAACCAAACCCTAAGCGCGCTTATTAGCCACGACTTAAACGACT
Organism: Shewanella maritima; assembly: GCF_004295345.1. Classification (NCBI taxonomy): domain Bacteria; kingdom Pseudomonadati; phylum Pseudomonadota; class Gammaproteobacteria; order Alteromonadales; family Shewanellaceae; genus Shewanella; species Shewanella maritima. The sequence goes on from NZ_CP036200.1 coordinate 2,222,578, forward strand.
ACAACAACATTCACGTGCGTGTCGCTAAAGTACGCAGTGAAGTATTCGGTGGTCCAGTGATTGGCGATACAGTTGGTTCAATTCAAGAAGCACTAGGCAGCTATGATGGTATTGAATCAGATCAACTCTTTGTCGATGACGATGTGCGCAACCGCTACATTGGTAAGCCATGGGAAACCACTGAGTGGATTCAGACTAACCGTGACGAAGCCTACGTAAAATGGCTAAGCGAGTGGAACGACTCTACCACTTCAGAACTTGCCGTTAGCTACGCAAACCACAAACAAGACTCTTTCTACGAAGGTATCGACTACCGCGCAGAAGATGAAATGTTGTACTTGCGTGCTAAATTCGACACCGAGCTAAATGATCAGCATTTCTTAAGCTATGGTGCTGATATGCGCACCGAAGAAATGCGCTCAGACACAAAAGCACTGCAAGATGTACCTGACTATGTAAGCGACTCGTTTGATTACGATGTAAAAGGTATCTTCGTTCAGGATACATGGACACCGACTGACAGTATCGAAATTGCCATGGCCGTGCGTATTGACCAAGTAACAGCTGACTTTATTGACCCAAAAAAGCCTGGTGTTGAGATTGACGAAACATTCGTTGCACCACGTGTTGATATGCGTTATTTCCACAATGATGAGTTCACATCGCGCTTCTCTGCAGGCCGGGGCTACCGTGCGCCATTATCTTTCTTTGAAACTGACCACGGCATTCTGGATTCAGAAAAAGGTTACTTAATCGATGTAGACTCTTTAGAAGACTCGCTATCGGTTAACTACGCACTGAGCTATGAAGGCGACAAGTTAACCAGCACTTTCTCCGCCGCTCACTCTAATGTTAAGAACCTAGCATCACTGCAAGAAACGGATGCTGGAGTACCTATCTTAACTCAGCTTGATGAAGATGCATCTGTAACGACTATCGACATCGTTGCCGGTTACAGCATTAACGACAACCTAACGATTAATGGTAGTGCCGAGTACTTCGACTACAACGACGTGTTCCGTTCTTCATACGCGATTGCACCAGTTGAAACACGCGCAAACTTTGAAATTGAATGGAAGAATGACGATTTCACGGTATTCTGGAACACCACCTGGTTTGGTAGCCGTGATCTACGTGACTATGGTTACGAAGGCTACAACATCAAAGGTGACCCAACTTCACTTAAGAGCCAGGACGCACCATCATTCACAGTCTCTAACGTTAAAGTGCAATACAACTTAACTAATGAGATCAAAATTTACGGTGGCTTATCTAATATCTTCAACTACACCCAAATCGAAGAAGGTGAATCACCGTTATTCTATGATGCAGATGGCGGCTACGACGTAGCATACATCTGGGGCCCATTACACGGACGCGAGTTCTACTTAGGTGTTGAAGCTAAGCTTTAATGGCCTGTTATTACTAGCCGCACTTGCGGCTAGTAATACCTGGGCGCAATCTCTCTCTGTCACGCAGATCGAACTCAAAGATCTGCGCGGCAGCTCCTCAGCTGTGTCTTATGACAACAGCAAACCCACTGTACTTATGTTTTTCCAACCCGATTGCCGCTGGTGCAAAAAGCAAGGCAAGGTAATGGCGAAACTACTGGAGCAGTGTGGCAATAAAATTCACTTCAATCTTGTTGGCGATAAAGGCTCAAGAACTAAGCTCAAGCGCGAACTAAGGCACTTTGCTGACGCCTTACCTGCACAGCAAAATAGTAAGTTGTTTGCTCGCAAAAGTGGTGGGGTCATCGGCTACCCAACGACGCTAGTGCTCGACACCAATGGCGAAGTGCTCGCTAAGAAACGCGGCGCAATTGAAGAGGCAAAGTTAATAAAGCTAGCCAGCCAACTCAGCGACGGCGAATGTGAGCTTTAGTCAAACTAGAGCTTACTTTCCTACAACTTAGATATTTATAGATATAGCTAAGCACGTGGCATATCTGTATCTACAGGTTGCCCTCACCGATCAGCATCCAAAACACAAATACAGACAAAGTTATTAGTGTGGGTCAGAACTACATAACTAATACCTTAAACCTCTGCCATAGACTGTATTAAAATTGACAAATAAACAGGTATCAAGCAATCCAGGATAGGCATTGATCCCGCATTAGGTAAGGATGCTACAAAACCTTAATGGCATTAATTGGGCGAAAATGAGGGACTTACTTTTCATAAAATACACAACACCACGTAAAATAGGTTGCATCTTCACTTCTCACGATTCGAGAAGTTAGGCGTCGGAAATGGCTAGCTTCGAATAAATTCTCCGCGTTCAACACCACCATCAAGCTTTGCCCAATAAAGAGCGTTCGCACATAGGGGCGTAAAGGCACGCTTTGAAAGCAATGCTTTCAGGGTCTTTGAAGCGCGAGCAAGCAGCGACCGCTAAGGATGGCAGAAATGTCGATTATG
>NZ_CP036200.1:2227500-2312500 GCF_004295345.1 Shewanella maritima
GCTGTCTAAGCCTTCCCACATCGTTTCCCACTTAACATACACTTTGGGACCTTAGCTGACGGTCTGGGTTGTTTCCCTTTTGACGACGGACGTTAGCACCCGCCGTCTGTCTCCCGCATAGTACTCATTGGTATTCGGAGTTTGCAAAGGGTTGGTAAGTCGGGATGACCCCCTAGCCTTAACAGTGCTCTACCCCCAATGGTATTCGTGCGAGGCGCTACCTAAATAGCTTTCGAGGAGAACCAGATATCTCCCGGTTTGATTGGCCTTTCACCCCCAGCCACAAGTCATCACCGCATTTTTCAACATACGTGTGTTCGGTCCTCCAGTTGATGTTACTCAACCTTCAACCTGCCCATGGCTAGATCACCGGGTTTCGGGTCTACACCTTGCAACTAAACGCGCAGTTAACACTCGGTTTCCCTACGGCTCCGCTATTCGCTTAACCTCGCTACAAAATGTAAGTCGCTGACCCATTATACAAAAGGTACGCAGTCACGGTCTCAAGAACCGCTCCCACTGCTTGTACGTATACGGTTTCAGGTTCTATTTCACTCCCCTCACAGGGGTTCTTTTCGCCTTTCCCTCACGGTACTGGTTCACTATCGGTCAGTCAGGAGTATTTAGCCTTGGAGGATGGTCCCCCATATTCAGACAGGATGTCACGTGTCCCGCCTTACTCGATTTCATCACTGGTTAGTTTTCATGTACGGGGCTATCACCCTGTGCCGCTGTGCTTTCCAACACATTCCACTAACACCCCAATGACTTAAGGGCTAATCCCCGTTCGCTCGCCGCTACTAGGGGAATCTCGGTTGATTTCTTTTCCTCCGGGTACTTAGATGTTTCAGTTCCCCGGGTTTGCCTCCTAACGCTATGTATTCACGTTAGGATAATTGCTTATGCAATTGGGTTTCCCCATTCGGACATCGTTGACTCAAATGCTTGTTACTAGCTCGCCAACGCTTTTCGCAAGTTACTACGTCCTTCATCGCCTCTGACTGCCAAGGCATCCACCGTATACGCTTAGTCACTTAACCATACAACCCAAATGAGTCTTACTAATGTAAGTCATTCAAGCCACATAGGTGACTAGCTGGTTTATTTGATAAATCACATCAATGAGTAAACTCATTCATGTGTATCGCCTTAGTTTTAGAATATTCAAGACACTTAAATAGTGTTTTGAGAACTCAATTATTTCGCATTTTATGTTTTCACATAAAAATACTATCAGCTTTCCAAATTGTTAAAGAGCGGGCTTAAAAAAGCCAAAGATAAATTGCTTTATCTTTGGCCTCTCTAACCAAACTAGTAAGTACTGTCAGATGTAAGTGGTGGAGCTATGCGGGATCGAACCGCAGACCTCCTGCGTGCAAGGCAGGCGCTCTCCCAGCTGAGCTATAGCCCCATTTACATGCAGTTTGTTTATACGCTAAAACCAAATCAAGCTAATCAAGGCGGGTGATGACGACGTTTAGCCTGCTAAACGAGTTATCAACCAGCGCAGAGTAGCGAAGATTTTGGTGGGTCAGAGTGGACTTGAACCACCGACCTCACCCTTATCAGGGGTGCGCTCTAACCAGCTGAGCTACAGACCCATTTATGCTTGTTTCTTTACTCTATTACTGCGTTGCTTTTCATCGCTCGGTCGTCGTGTAGTGTACTACACGTCCTCCCTCGCTCTTCAAGCGCCTTGTTCTAGAGCAAATTAACTACGCCTAAACGATTGCGTATAAATCTCTTACTATTAATCAAGTAATCTGTGTGAACACTCAACAAAGTCTAAATTCGTGTCGATAAGGAGGTGATCCAGCCCCAGGTTCCCCTAGGGCTACCTTGTTACGACTTCACCCCAGTCATGAACCACAAAGTGGTGAGCGTTCTCCCGAAGGTTAAACTACCCACTTCTTTTGCAGCCCACTCCCATGGTGTGACGGGCGGTGTGTACAAGGCCCGGGAACGTATTCACCGTAGCATTCTGATCTACGATTACTAGCGATTCCGACTTCATGGAGTCGAGTTGCAGACTCCAATCCGGACTACGACGTACTTTCTGAGATTAGCTCCACCTCGCGGTCTCGCAACCCTCTGTATACGCCATTGTAGCACGTGTGTAGCCCTACTCGTAAGGGCCATGATGACTTGACGTCGTCCCCACCTTCCTCCGGTTTATCACCGGCAGTCTCCCTAAAGTTCCCACCCGAAGTGCTGGCAAATAAGGATAAGGGTTGCGCTCGTTGCGGGACTTAACCCAACATTTCACAACACGAGCTGACGACAGCCATGCAGCACCTGTCTCAGAGTTCCCGAAGGCACCAATCCATCTCTGGAAAGTTCTCTGGATGTCAAGAGTAGGTAAGGTTCTTCGCGTTGCATCGAATTAAACCACATGCTCCACCGCTTGTGCGGGCCCCCGTCAATTCATTTGAGTTTTAACCTTGCGGCCGTACTCCCCAGGCGGTCTACTTAATGCGTTAGCTTGAGAGCCCAGTGTTCAAGACACCAAACTCCGAGTAGACATCGTTTACGGCGTGGACTACCGGGGTATCTAATCCCGTTTGCTCCCCACGCTTTCGTACATGAGCGTCAGTCTTTGTCCAGGAGGCCGCCTTCGCCACCGGTATTCCTTCAGATCTCTACGCATTTCACCGCTACACCTGAAATTCTACCTCCCTCTACAAGACTCTAGTTCGCCAGTTCCAAATGCAATTCCCAGGTTGAGCCCGGGGCTTTCACATCTGGCTTAACGAACCGCCTGCGTACGCTTTACGCCCAGTAATTCCGATTAACGCTCGGACCCTCCGTATTACCGCGGCTGCTGGCACGGAGTTAGCCGGTCCTTCTTCTGCGAGTAACGTCACAGCTAGCGGGTATTAACCACTAACCTTTCCTCCTCGCTGAAAGTGCTTTACAACCCTAGGGCCTTCTTCACACACGCGGCATGGCTGCATCAGGGTTTCCCCCATTGTGCAATATTCCCCACTGCTGCCTCCCGTAGGAGTCTGGGCCGTGTCTCAGTCCCAGTGTGGCTGATCATCCTCTCAGAACAGCTAGGGATCGTTGCCTTGGTGAGCCATTACCTCACCAACTAGCTAATCCCACCTAGGTTCATCCAATCGCGAAAGGCCCGAAGGTCCCCTCCTTTCCCCCGTAGGGCGTATGCGGTATTAGCAGTCGTTTCCAACTGTTATCCCCCTCGACTGGGCAGATCCCTAGGCATTACTCACCCGTCCGCCGCTCGACGCCGTTATCGTTCCCCGAAGGTTCAGATAACTCGTTTCCGCTCGACTTGCATGTGTTAGGCCTGCCGCCAGCGTTCAATCTGAGCCATGATCAAACTCTTCAATTAAAAGTTTTTACGAACTTTCGTTCGACTCAATGAATTCTACTGTCATGCGTCAATTTAAATTGAATCATCAATTCAAATTAACTTGTGTCGTATGAACATCAATGAGTTTTAAATTTTGTGACTCACTCGAAAGTGAATCTGTCGAATTTAAAGCTCTGTGAATGTCCACACAGATTACTTGATAAATTGTTAAAGAGCGTTGACCGTTTAAGTGGTCAGGGCTGCGTATTTTACGCATTCCCTTGTGAGCGTCAAGCGTTTTTTCAAACTTTCTTTTCGCCCTTGATTTAAGTGGTTAGTTACCGCTCAAACCAAGCTGTCAGGCTAGCTGCGCTTACTAAGCTTATCGCTTAATGTTTGCTGCTGCGCCGTGTCAGTGGGTGCGCATTATAGGGGGTTTTGATTGGCGCGCAAGGGGGGATTTGGATCTTTTTATTCAAGCGTCGATCTTTTGTTCAGATCGCTGCATTTTTAATTGATTTCGCCGCTTTTAGGGCAGTTTTAGTGAGAATTTCATTGAAAGCACTGCTTGCAGTATTGAGTTACGCTTATTTTTTCATCGACTTAAGATGAAATTGGTGGTTAAGCTAGTCATTATTCATTAATATGTAAGCGTTTTTAACAGTATTTTATCAATTCATATTCATTCGAGACAATTTTATGCAGAAATCATTGATTATGGTTTTGGTTGCAGCACTCGCTGGTGCATTTGTGTTTTCTCAATTTGCAACTGACCTTGCCCCGTTCGTTAGCTACTTAGTTGGCGTTATTGTAGCGACTCTTATCTTTACTATCTTTGCCACCCCAACAGTCAACCGTGCAGACGAGCCATATAATGGCCCAACCATGACACTTTATGTTGGCAACCTTCCTTACCGTGTACACGAAGGTGAAGTCAAAACCTTATTTGGCGAGTATGGTCCTGTTAATTCAGTGCGCCTGGTACGCGATCGCAAGACCGGACGTCGTAAAGGATTTGGTTTCGTGGAAATGTCAGAAGCTGGTGCTAAGAAAGCGATGACTAAACTAAACGACTACAACTTCCAGGAACGTACATTGAAGGTACGTGAGGCTAAATCTCAAGAAAACGAAGCTAAGACCGCGAAGCTGAGTAATCGATTTTGAGTCGGCAGTGGTTATTTATCATTGCCGACTTTTATTATTTATTCTTTCTATTAAATCTTTCCCTAAAATTTTATCCTTCAGCCTTATCCCTATCTTATTAGCGCACCTTCACTACCAGCTGCGATAATCTCTTAGTTCAACAAACTAAAGTGGTCAAAGCCTCTATTAACCATTGCCTGATACAACGACTTAGAAATTTGCTGGGTATAAGCGCAAGATATAGTGGCATCGTTTACCCCTGCATCCGCAACTAAAGAATCAACCCGAGCTGCAATTGCTGCACCTGAGTCTAGAAGACTAATTGAGTGACTGAATGCTTGGGTAATTTCAGTTTTTAATAGCGGAAAGTGCGTACAACCTAATACCAAGGTATCAATATTCGGGTTATCAAGCGGGCTGATAATTTGCTGCAACCTCGCTAAATCAACACTCTTGCCACTGAGCTTGTCTTCTGCCATCAGCACTAACTCTGACGTACCGAGCAAGCTTACCTGACAATTGGCGGCAAAATCATTGATAAGCGCCTGAGTATAAGGTCGCGATACTGTTCCCGGTGTCGCAAGTAGCGCGATGTGCTTAGTCTTTGACTGCAAGGCTGCCGGTTTAATTGCAGGCACTACTCCAACCACAGGAATAGACAACACAGCCCTTAAAGCAGGCAATACGAGTGTGCTTGCTGTATTACAGGCGATAACCACCACCTGCGCCCCCATCTTTGTAACCTGCTCAGTAACCAGTTTCACGCAGCCAGTAATAAGTGCTTGTTCAGCAAGATCGCCATAAGGCAGACGAGCATTGTCAAACAGGTAATGAATGCTGTGATTGGGCAACTGCTTATGTATATGCTCTAGCACTGACAGACCACCAATACCTGAATCAAATACGAGAATGGGACCAGACAAGCGTTACTCCAAGAATAGGTGCTTACCACACCTTTTTATATGAATTTACTAAGATAGCTTAATGCCACTGGACATCAGCGGTGTGTAGTATAATATTTGCGCCCTTATTTTACAGCCTTAGGTGACACAAAATGAATTTAGCAGCCATGGATCCCCAAAACTACCAAGCTCAGCTTGAACAAAAGCAAAGCGAGCTTAGCGAATCTTTTGCTGAATTCACGCCACCAGCGCTAGAAGTATTTGCATCTGAACCTGCTAACTACCGTATGCGCGCCGAGTTTCGTGTTTGGCACGATGGTGAAGATCTTTACTACTATATGTTCGACAAAGCACTTAACGAGAAAGTGCGTACTGAGCAATACCTACCAGCGGGCAAGCTTATTAATGACATGATGACCGCATTAATGGAAGAACTTCGTCCAAATCGTGACTTACGATGGAAACTGTTCCAGGTAGACTTTTTATCGACACTGAGCGGTGAGATTTTAGTGAGCCTGCTGTATCACCGACAACTAGATGATGCTTGGCGTGAACAAGCTGAGCAAATGAAGCAGCGTTTGTCTGAGCGCTTTAATGTTAACTTTATCGGCCGCGCGCGAAAGCAAAAAATCGATTTAGATAAAGACTACGTGGTTGAGTCACTTGAAGTTGACGGTCAAACATTAAAGTACAAGCAAATTGAGAACAGCTTTACTCAGCCAAATGCTAAAGTTTCAGTGAAAATGCTGGAGTGGGCTATTGATGTCACTAATAACAGCACAGGCGATTTGCTTGAACTGTATTGCGGTAACGGTAACTTCTCTATTGCTTTAGCTAAGAATTTCGATCGCGTACTGGCAACTGAACTAGCCAAACCGTCGGTTGATGCTGCCCAGTACAACATTGCCGAGAATAATGTCGACAATCTGCAAATCATTCGTATGTCTGCAGAAGATTTTAGCGATGCCATGGCTAAAAAACGCAAATTCAGACGCTTAGAAGGTATCGATTTAGACAGCTATAACTGCAATACTATCTTTGTTGACCCGCCACGCGCAGGTATTGATGACGATACTCTGGCATTAATGCAAAACTACGACCGTATTCTTTATATCTCTTGTAATCCAGAGACGTTAAAAGACAACCTCAAGGTATTGAGCACTACCCATAAAATCAGCCGCTTTGCGCTGTTCGACCAATTCCCATATACCCACCACATGGAATCGGGCGTACTGCTAGAGCGAAAATAATAGCGCTAGCGCGTAAGGAATAGTGTTAGAGGGAAGAGTTAGTGCTGGCAAATAAATAGCGCATTGGCTTGGTTCTACTAGCAACCAGTGCTAACACCACAAGATCAATAAAGGCACCATGAGGTGCCTTTATCATTTATATGGTCTATCCCACACACAGCAATACCGTGCTGCAATAGAGATTAACTATCAGCGCGACTTTCCAGCTTGCTTTGCAGTGCATCTGCGCCAGTTGCCACAATTCTTAGCTGCATCACTAATTGGTCAGCCAAACGCTTACGTTCAGCACGCTTTAAATCTAACGCACTCGCTCCGGCATTAAATACCAAAGTCACCAAGGCCTCTGCCTGCGCGCGAGCTAACTCCTCCGTGCGATTAGCAGTAGCAACGGTATAGTGGGTTAGCTCTGAAATAAAATGTTCAATCTCACGTTCAACCGCTGCGCGAAACGCCGCCGATGTGCCAGAGCGCTCATGCAATAAAATACGAAATACGTTAGGGTTAGACTCAAGCACTTCCATAAAGGTATCGACAGAAATACGGATAACACTACCGCCTGCTTCAGCTCGCTGGCGACCTTTACGCATCATCTGTCTTAGGGTCAATCCACCTTCGTCAACCATGGTTAAGCCAAGCTCATTCATGTCTTTAAAGTGGCGATAAAAAGAGGTTGGCGCAATCCCCGCTTCACGGGCAACTTCACGCAAGCTTAGGCTAGAAAAACTTCTTTCGGCGCTCAATTGATTAAACGCAGCATCGACTAATGCACGACGGGTTTTTTCTTTTTGTTGAGCTCTAACACCCATTAGATGATCCATTTAGTCAAGATTAATTCACAGATGATACCGTTTTTAAAGCAAAAACACAGCCCTTAGCAACTTGACCCTTAACTGCTTCCAAGCTAAATTAGCTTACACATGTACGCTTAATTTTCTTAGTTGTTTTGGATAATTACAATGAAAAAACCACCCATTATCTGGCTTAACGTTATCTTGTTTGCCAGTACCCTGCTTGCCACTGTTACCCTGATCCCTTGGCGAGCAATCACTCACGGTTTTGATGGTATCGAGATATTTGCGCTGATTGCCTTAGCCTACGCAAGTGGCTTGTCAATCACAGCTGGCTACCACCGCCTTTGGTCGCACAAAGCTTATAAAGCACACCCTGTAATGCGATTCATGTTCGCACTAGGCGGCGCGCTGGCCCTGCAAAACAGCGCATTGCACTGGAGTAGCGATCACAGGGTTCACCACAAACACGTTGATAACAACGATAAAGACCCATACTCAGCTAAGAAAGGTTTTTGGTATAGCCATATCGGTTGGATGCTACGTGAATATCAGGCTAGCCGTTACCACGACTACAAAAACGTGCGCGATCTACAAAACGATAAGATTGTCATGTGGCAACACAAGCACTACTTACTGCTCGCCATTCTAATGAACGTTGGCCTCCCCGCATTCTTAGGTTGGCTCAACGGCGACATTCTATCTATGTTACTCATGGCAGGCTTATTGCGTTTGGTTATCGTGCATCACTGCACCTTCTTTATTAACTCATTAGCACACATCTGGGGCTCACAGCCGTACACCGACAAGAATACAGCCCGCGATAACGCTTTTCTTGCCTTGTTGACATATGGTGAGGGTTATCACAACTTCCACCACATCTTCGAGAATGACTATCGCAACGGGATTAAGTGGTGGGATTACGACCCAACTAAGTGGTTAATTAAATCAATGAGCTGGGTGGGCCTTGCAAAAGATTTACGCAAAGTACCGCAAGAGCGCATTGAAGCAGCCAAATTACAAATGCAGTTGCTGCGTACCAAAAACAAGGTTGCGCATCTGGCAAACTATGATGAGATTGTCGATAAGCTACAAGCTGAGTATGAGCTAATGAAACAACACATTAGTGAGTACTACCGCGCCAAGAAAACCTTACTGGAAGCCAAGCGCGATGAGTTGTCAGTGCAAAACCTTACTCAGCAAGTTGACTCACTTAAGCTTAGACTCGCAGAGCAACAGCGCAGCTGGAAGCTATTGGTCGCCAGTTACGCCTAAGCAATAGTGCTTAATAAGCTCCGGAAATAACAAAGCCGCTCATTGAGCGGCTTTGTTATTTGCAACTGTTCAAGTTAGCCTACAAGTAATTCATCCCAGGGCAGACTTGGCATGCCTACTACGATGAAATTAGGGTTTTCTAGACTGTCACGCTCATTGTATGACAAAGGCTGAAGGTTGAGATCCATAATAGCGCCGCCAGCTTCCTCAACAATAATTTGAGCAGCGCCTGTATCCCACTCACCCGTTGGCCCTAAACGTACGTAACAGTCTGCACGGCCTTCTGCCACTAGGCAGCTTTTAAGCGCGGCGCCGCCGAGTACCACTAACTGGCAATGCTTGGCATTATTGAATAGCTTTAGTACTGACTGTGGATCTTGACGACGACTGACTGCAATACGCAAGTGGTCGTGTTTATCTTGATCTACTTGGTTAGTCTGAATACGGGTTTCGCCTTTAGTATCGCGCTTGTAAGCACCAAGACCCGCAATAGCGTAGTAACAAACTTCTGTCATTGGCGCATAAACCACACCAACGATTGGGCGATTGTGCTCAACGAGTGCAATGATCACCGAAAAGTCACCACTGCCTGCAATAAATTCACCTGTGCCATCTAATGGGTCGACGAGCCAATAGCGTTGCCATTGCTCACGCTCACTCAATGGAATATCGACAGATTCTTCACTTAAGATTGGGATATCTGGGGTAAGCGCAGCTAGTTTGCTACATATAATGTCGTTGGCAGCGAGATCTGCTGAGGTGACTGGAGTGTTGTCGGATTTAATTTCGCGCTCAAAATCACCTTGTTGATAGATCCCGCGGATTTCCTTACCCGCGCTTGTGGCAATATCGATGACCTGTTCAATGATGTCTTCTGGCTTCATTACTTCTCCATATACTGGAAACTCAGCGAAAAATACGACTATGGGTTAACTCTAAATATCTAATATTACTAATTCTAGGCTAGTACTGGGTAAACCGCTTGATTATGGCTAAGGTCTAGTTCAGCCAGTGCCAAGCGGCATATATTCTTACGTATAGGTAAGTGAGTCTTGAGACTGCCCGACTAAATCTTGCAGAGCCAAATCTGGTAAAGCTTAGCCCTGTTGAGCTAAAAACTGCTGCGCTAAAAACAAAGCGCTCACGCTGCGAGACTCACTAAAATCAGGGCTAGCAATCAATGCTTGCCAGTCTGCAAGCGGCCACTCTACGACTTCAATAGGCTCTGGCTCATCACCCTCAAGCTCACTGGCATATAAGTCTTCAGCTAAAAATATCTGCATCTTGCTGGCAAAGTAACTCGGCGCTAGTGATAACTGCTTAAGGTGCGTCAGTTTACGACTGGCAAAACCAATCTCTTCTTGTAGCTCGCGATTTGCCGCCTCGGCTGCGTCTTCACCAGGGTCTATCAAACCTTTAGGAAAACCAATTTCATAATTCTCGGTACCGGCTGCATATTCACGAGCAAGCAATAGCTGACCATTGCGCACTGGCACAACCATTACCGCGCCACTATTGTTGCCTTTCATTCTCTCGTACTGGCGCAATTCGCCATTAGAGAACTTAAGATCCACCTGCTCGACTTTAAACAAGCGACTTTGAGCAACCAGTTTAGTAGCTAAGATTTCTGGTTTAGGGTGCCGCTGTGTCATTCAAGCCTCTTATGTGACGCGTATCAAATTAATAGATACAATCTTACTACGCTAACCACAATCTACAACCGGTATTTGTATGTTTCCATGGCAAAAAATTGATGCAGTATTACTCGATATGGACGGTACTCTTTTAGACCTCCACTTCGACAATTATTTTTGGCTCCATTTGGTGCCAGAGCAATTGAGCCTGCAGCGTAATATTAACCTCGAACAGAGCCATCAACTGGTCAAACATGCATACAATCAGGTTGCCGGTACGCTCAACTGGTATTGTTTAGATTATTGGCAGCAACAGCTCGAGTTAGACATTATTGCCCTGCACCATCAGGCTAAAGATAAAATCGCCATGCGTGATGACACAATGCCGCTACTTAACGCGCTGGCTAATGCGGGTAAAAAGCGGATTTTATTTACTAATGCTCACCCTAAAAGCCTGGCTCTAAAACTGGAATACACTGATTTAGCAGGTGGACTAGATGCCATGCTCTCAAGTCACGAAAGCGGATTTGCCAAAGAGCACCCAGAGTTTTGGCGCTATGGATTTAACAAGTTTGACCTAGACCCGAGTCGCTGTTTGTTTATTGATGATAGCGAAACCATTTTAAAGGCATCTAAGCTTGCTGGTGTCGGTTATCAGCTAGGTGTGACCAATCCAGATAGCACCAAAGCACCGCACTCATTTGAGTACTTTAAACAAATTGATGATTACCAACAACTGGTTAACTCATTGGCAAATGCATAGAAAGCGAGTTGATGGGTTGAGACGTTATAAGGTTAAGAAATAGAAACGAGTAAGCAGTTACTAACCATGAACAAGTCAAACAAAAGCCCTTTGTGATCGCTTATCACAAAGGGCTTTTAAATTACTCTCGCAGCGATTTCGCCACTTGCATGTCAGGAATTACATGCCAGGAATTCGGCCTTGATAATTAATTGGGTAATAGCCCTGACTATCTTGTTTACCTAAGAAGGCTAACGCCTTAGTTAAATCTTCAGGCTGATTCGGTGTTGGCTTGATTTTCGCGGCGACCTGCACGCGCTTTTGATCAACCAAGGTAACAGTACCAGCAAGGCCGATATCATTACCTTTGTCCTCTGCGCTTAGCTGCACCTGACCATCAACGCAAGCAAGATTAAACGCCATATTGCCCAACGGGTATGCACCAAACTGATTGGTCACATCCACGCCGTTAACAAACAACTTACCGGTTAATTGCTCACACCAAGGCTGGCCTTGCTCGAACTTTTCCACAATGACAGATAAGTCACCCAGAACCTTAGTTCTAAATGGTAAGCGAGCGCCTGCTAACAAAAAGCTACTTGGCGCTTCAAAACGGAGATTCTCAGCCTTGATGCCAGACATAGATAAAGTCACATTCGCTTTACCGCTCACGGGTGTGGCGCGTGTACCTATGGTCACGTCAAGATCGGCTTGAGCCAGTAATAAACTCCAAGGATTAAGCTGCCAGCTAACTTGATCAATTTGGCGACGGTCAATCTTGAGCATATCTGCCTGACCCTGCCACAAGGTGCCCGATACACCAGATAGCTTAATATTGTGTGGTACTGGCGCAATACTCACTAACCAGTTGGCAGGTACATACGCCACCAAAAAGAAGACGTAAATTAGCAGCGCTAATAAGATTTTAAAAAATAGTTTCACAAAAAGACCTTAACGAACAATAACCTTTACTGTCATTAGCCTTGAATAACCAAGTACTAACGCGACAGCTGAACACGGCGAACTTTAACAAATCCAGCTTGATCTGATTCTGCTAAATCAACGCTATCTAGGGTTAATCCCTTACTTTCAACCAAGTCAAACAAGTAATTCAGCAGTGCTTCAAACGGCACATCATCCATCCACAATTGGATTTTATCGCCCTGAGGCTGCATGCGAGTGATCACTAACTTGTACTTGCCAGCAGTGCTGTTAACGATTGAGCTTAAGCTGCCATTAGCTTTCGGCTTGCCACCAGTTTGCTGCAAACCAGCAATTTTACTGGCGGTTTGCTTCACATGATTAAGGGTGGCATTTGCTGAAGCAAAATTACGCTCAGCTTCCTCTTGCGCATTGGCAATGGGTGTCCAAATGCCCCAGTACAAGATGCCAATGATAGCGAAAACCGCACAAGTTCCCACTAACTGTTGTTCGCGCTGAGCAAGACCACGCCACCAGTTTTGTAAATTTTCCATCTACTTGCTCCTCAGCGTAATCGTACTGGTCACATTGTCTTCATTGTTGTTCATTGCACCGCCTTCCATTTGGAAGTTCTGGCTTACTTGCTCTTTGAACTTATCAATTTGCCCATAACTCTTAGCAGTAATTTGCATCCGTAACTCACCGCGATTGGCATCAAAGCGAATTGAGTCAGGTTTAAGATCTGGCACAGCATTGAACGCAGGCTTTAACTTGTTGAGCATTTCAAAGAACTCAGCGCCGCCACCTTGACCACTTAGTGAACGTAAATGAGTGTCGATTTGCGAGCGCACATTAACAATGCGTTTCACACCCGGAACGGCTTGCTTAAACACTTGCTGAGTTTGCTGACGCACCTGCTCAGTTTGTGTATTTAACTGACTGATGCTGAGCCCTTTATTGACCAGCGCCAGTATCACCACAACCGCAAATACGATTGCGCAGTTGCGCCATAACACCAAATGCTTGCTGTACTCGCGCTTTGGCTTGTACATGTCGGTTAATAGGTTTACCGGCGCAGATAAGATACCTTTAGCTAGCACCAACATCGGCATATCCAGCGGCTGAGGTTCAAGCGCGACATCATCGACAGCCAAATCAGCACTATAGCTCGCCACTCGGATAGCTTCATCATCTTCAGTATGTTCACTAACAAGCTGCGGCATCGCAATTGACGACCAAGCTTTTGGCACGCTAACGCCGCTACCTTCACCGGTGCGAATTAGGTATTCGTTGCCAAAGTCGAGCATTGCCCATTTGCACTGTGCAAGTGGCAATGCCAAACAATCCGGTACAATATTTTTGACCTTTAGCCCAGCATCCATTAACCAAGATAGCCACGACTGCATTTGCTCATGGGCAACGGCAATCACGTTAACGTTTTCGCCATCGCGAGGGCCAACAACCACATGCATATCGTCGATATTACTCGCCAGCGAATCCTCAAGCATAAATGGAATTGCTTTCATCGCCTGACGCTGCCCTTTTTCGGGTAGCGCTACCTGAGTCAGCATCATACTAGCCGCAGGTACAAGGACATCCACCGGGCGGTTGCCGGCGCGCTCAGTTAAGCTGGTCAAGCTTTGGGCATCAGGTAATTCACCCGATGCTATAATTTCTTGTTCTTGCTCTGACCACACCAACCACGAGCATGCTTGTTCGGATGTATTTCCTAAGCGGATAAATAACCTTTCTGACACGCTTTATTCTCCACCAATTACTGGTATTTATTCTTTGTTGCTTGAGCTTTCATTACTGCTGACCACCGTATTGTCTGGTGATCACTTCAAAATTGTTACCGCTACGCTTAAGGACACTGTCCAACTTAAAGATGGCGTTGTCTACCTTAGCGCCTGCGTTTAATAAAAAATAATTGCTATCGACCACAAAACTCGACTTAAGTGCTGCATCGATTTGCACATTGGCAAGTACCGAATTGCTCCAAAAGTCTTGAATCGACTCAAAACCATCACCTGGGCGCTGGTTGATCACACTTTCAGCATCACTTAGGCTGATTTTGCCGTCCATCATGCCTACCATCAGTGCGGCTTGCTCAACCTCAAGGGTGTTAACATTAAGTAGCTGGCGATTATCACCGGGTACGGCGCACACATAAGGCATGAGTACCTGATAGGTTTTCTGTGCGTAACCAATCACAGCACGCAATTCGCTGCGATGCTGCATTAAGGTATTCGCAGCGCGATATGGCACATCACGCGACTCGTATTCAGAGTCTTCAGCGCCATACGGGCTGGCTACCGTATCTTCATCAAGATAATCTTTTAAAGTATGAGTTAAGCGCTCTGCGGCAAACTCATCCATACCTAATGCAACTAGCAAACCCTTATATTGTGTAGCTGCCACAGACAACTGCGGTTGACCATTTTGGTTGCCAGGCGATGGCTGCGACACGGCATTTAGATTAAAACAGGCGCGCATATCACTAATGCTACCTGCTATTTCACCTTGCTCAGCTGGGAACACCACGTCTGTTAATGCCCAATACTGCTGTCTGTGCACTGTGCCATTAGCGTCTTCCATGTCTTGCTTTAGCACTTTCATCGCTAACTGCTCAGCAGAGATGGCATACCAATATGCTTGATCATACTGCGCTAAATTTAGCGTACGGCGCATAGACAGTTGATTACGACCAGAAATATTGGTGGCAATAATCGATACCATGGCAACAATCAAAATCACAAAGATCAAGGCTACGCCACGTTGTTTGCCTAACTGCATTGGTGGTTTGAGGTGCATTCTATTCATCAGCCACCACCAGTATTGTTGTTGCCACCACCCGAGTTATTTCCCGAATTGCCGCCACTACCAGAATTGCCACCCGAGTTACCACCATTGTTGCCCGAGTTACCGCCATTATTGTTGTTATTGTTGCTACCATCTGCTGGCGCGCCAGCAGATAACAAAAAGCGCCGCTCAATAATGCCAAGCCCTTCGACCTCAAGCTGCATAGCAATCGCTTTAGGCATCTCACTACCACTGACGGTGGTTTCCCACTTATCATTGAGATAGAAGGAATATTTCACTTCCAACACATTCTCAATAATGATGCTTTTAAGTGGCTCAGCACCTGCAACAGGCTCAGGGTAAGGATAATACCAACGCTCTAAGCGCCCTTCTTGCACCACGTAAGCCACGCTTTGTAAGCTACCGCGTGGCAACAAACCATCTGGATTAAGCCAACCGAGGCGATAAAATGCCAAGGCTTCGGTTTCCGATTCGAGCATGTTATCGCCATGCTGGAAAAACGACGTTGTTCTATCGCCTGACACCGGTCTTAAGGTGCGCGCTACCATTTGTCCAAGGTCACGCTCGAGCACACCAAAACCTTGTTGTAGCGCTTTTAGTCGCTTGGAAAATGCCGCTGTGGTTTCGTCATTGCTCATAACCGTCTGCAGCACAGAGTTTGCCGCCAAACCCAACATGGCAAAAATGGCAATTGCCACCAGCATTTCCAGCAAGGTAAAGCCTGCTGCGCGCTTTTTACGTTTATGAACTAGGGTCATGCACATAACTACTTACCTGAGCCGCAACCCTTTTGAAGCGCTCATCATCACTAACGGTAATGCGGATCATTCTAAATTTGGCGTCAGTGGTTTTAATTACATCTCTGCGCCAGTACCACTCTTTTCCAGCTAATTCTTCTTGACCTGTTTTCTGGCCGATATCAGGAAAATCCTTGGTGAGTCTGGCATCGACCATTTGGTTACTAGCTACCCATTGCGCCAAAGTGCGCTGCTCTAGAATGGGCATATTGGCCATTTGCTCGCCGAGGCTTTTTACAATGGCAACCGCAGCAATAGAAAACACCGCAAGGGCAACAATCACTTCAAGTAATGTCATGCCTTGTTGCTTTTGGTGTGACAGCAACGAATTAGAAATCATCAAAGCGTCCTAGGGTTAGCCTGCCAAGTGCATCGCCGCTAACCAAGGCATCAAAGTTGTCGCGACTGGTATTACCCACCAGCGAAAACGTTAACTCAAACGGGGTTAACTCACCGCTTGGGAACAACAATATTTGTGGCTCAGGGTTCTTCTTTTTTTCTTCTTCGCTTTTGCCATCAATAAATGGCTCATCAAACCAAGACTCGTCCTCTTCTTCATCGCCTTGCACTAACGGCATACCATCAAGGACCAAGCTTAGCTCGATGTTTTCGTCTAACTGTTTTGACGTGTTCAGCCTATCAAGCACAATCGGCTGCCACTTTTGCTCATGAAAATACACAAACTGATATTCATGATCGTCAATCACGATGCCTACAAAGCTGCCACTAAGTACAGCTTCATCAATGATCATCTCAGTTGCCACCAAAAACTGCTGCGCCTCTTTATCCAATGCTTGCTTAGGGCCAGCATTGTTCATTGTTAAAGTGACTGCAGTCGCAGCAAGTCCCATTAGCAGTGCAACTAATAGGACTTCAAGTAGGGTGAAACCAGATTGACGTTGATGGGTCATTTACTGAAAGTTCTGTAGATTCCAGTTACCGATATCATCTTCAGTGCCTGCTTGCATGTCAGGACCAGCTGAGAAAATGTCGATACGACCGTTTTCACCTGGGCTCATTAGCAAGTAGTCATTGCGCCATGGGTCTTGCGGCAGACGCTTAACATAACCACCGTCGCGGTAATTACGTGGCTCAGGCGACGACGTTGGCTTTTGCACTAGTGCATCTAAGCCTTGCTCTGTAGTTGGGTATACACCATTATCTAGGCGATACATATCTAGTGCATTTTCCAGCGCAACGATGTCTGAAACGGCTTTTTGTTGGTCAGCTTTATCTTTGTTACCCATTAGGTTTGGTACCACCATAGATGCCAAAATACCTAGGATTACGATAACAACCATTACCTCTAACAGGGTAAAACCACGTTGCTTATTGTTCATTTGCATTGACTACTTTCCTCTTTACACTCGTTGGCGCTATCGCCATTACGATTCGGTTTAACTGCCGTTGTTGATGCCACAAGAATTACAGCACTCTATCACCAATCACCACAGTCGCTTAACTAATTAAATTGTTGAGCTCTAAAATTGGCTGCAAAATCGCCATCACGATAAACAGCACCACTGACGCCATACTGACAACCAGCGCTGGCTCAAACACGCCAAGGGCGATATTAACGTTGGACTCAAACTCGCGGTCCTGGTTATCCGCCGCCCGCTCAAGCATGCTCTCTAGCTGACCACTTTTTTCACCGGATGCAATCATATAGAGCATCATGGCAGGGAAAAGTTTCGTTTGCGTTAGCGCCGCACCTAAACTGGTACCTTCGCGCACCCTAGAAGTTGCTACATCCACCGCTGCGCGCACTTTTACGTTTTGCAGTACTTCACTGGCAATACGCATACCGTCAAGCAGGGGCACAGAGCTTGCCGACAAAATGCTAAGTGTACGGGCAAAACGCGCGGTATTAATGCTTCGACTGACCTTGCCAATAACCGGCATTTTTAGCAGTGCTGTATCGTACTTCATCCGCAGATTTGGCTTTTTAAGCAAACGCTGAGTCACCACCACTACAGCCATAATCACGCCTAAAATAATCAGACCGTAATCTTTGACAAAATCTGACGCCAAGATCAAAAACTGTGTGGTGCCCGGCAAGTCTTGCCCCATATGCTCAAACTGACCAACAACCTTAGGCACTACTGCAGCAAGCAACACGGAAATCACGCTGATCGCCACTATCGTCAGTACAATTGGGTAAATCATCGCTTGAGTCAGCTTAGATTTAAGCTGTTGACGGCGCTCGGTGTAATCAGCAAGGCGATTAAGTACCACATCTAAATGTCCCGATTTTTCACCCGATGCCACCATAGCTCGGTATAAGTCGTCAAAAACGTGGGGGAACTCGGCCATGGAATCGGCAAGGCTATAACCTTCGACTACCCGTGAGCGCACTGCCATCACCATACTGCCAAGGCGAGCCTTTTCAGACTGTTGCCCCACAGCTTTTAGCGCTTCCTCAATAGGTAAGCCAGCAGCAACAAGGGTTGAGATTTGGCGCGTGATCAATGCGAGCTCAGCAACCGAAATGCGCTGTTTAAACAGCGAACCTAAACTAAAACCACCTTTTGCCGCTTGCGATTCTTTGTCGTTAACCTGCTGGATCTCTAACGGCATTAAGCCTTGATCGCGCAACTGACTGCGAGCATGGCGTGCAGTGTCAGCTTCAACCACACCTTTAGTTTGCTTGCCTTTTTTATCAAGGGCTTTGTACTCAAACGCTGCCATTGATTATTCCTCGCGGGTTACGCGTAGCACTTCTTCAAGTGTAGTGATGCCATCAAGTACCTTGCTCATACCATCATGACGAATACTCGGCACCATTGTGCGAATGTATTTCTCAATCGCTAATTCACCTTTGCCGCCGTGAATAAGCTCACGCACATTGTCATCAACGGTCAGCAGCTCATGAATACCGGTACGGCCGCGATAGCCGTTATAGCCACACTTCTTACAACCGGTAGCGCGGTAGATTTGACGAGTATCATTGGCTGTAATGCCTAATAGCTCGCGTTCACGCTCATCAGGCTCGTGGGCTTCTTTACAGTCTTCACATAGGGTACGAATAAGACGCTGGGCCAGTACCCCAAGTAAGCTTGATGAAACTAGGAATGGCTCAACACCCATATCTTGCAAACGAGTGATTGCGCCTGATGCGGTGTTGGTATGTAAAGTAGAGATCACCAAGTGACCAGTTAATGATGCTTGCACCGCAATTTGCGCGGTTTCAAGGTCACGGATCTCACCAATCATCACCACGTCAGGGTCTTGACGTAGAATAGCGCGTAGACCGCGAGCAAAGGTCATATCAACCTTGGTATTCACCTGAGTTTGACCAATACCTTCAAGCTCGTACTCGATTGGGTCTTCAACGGTCAGAATGTTGGTGTCTTTAGAGTTAATCTCGGTAAGACCTGCATACAAGGTGGTACTCTTACCCGAACCGGTTGGACCGGTCACCAAAATAATGCCGTGTGGCTTACGAATAAGCTGGTCGAATTGATCGCGGATTGTCGGTGTCATACCTAGCTGTTGTAAGTCTAGGTTGCCGGTGTTTTTATCCAGAAGACGCATCACCACGCGCTCACCGTGGCTTGATGGCATGGTCGATACACGTACGTCTACCGCGCGACCGGCAATACGCAGTGAGATACGGCCATCTTGCGGTACACGTTTTTCGGCGATATCAAGACGCGCCATAACCTTAATACGCGATACCAGCAGCGATGACAGCTTACGGTTAGGTTTCAATACTTCTTTTAGTACGCCATCAACACGGAAACGCACGACCAGTTGTTTCTCGTAGGTTTCAACGTGAATATCCGAGGCTTCTTCTTTAATTGCCTCAGACAGCAGCGCATTGATCAGCTTAATAATTGGCGCGTCGTCATCGCCTTCAAGTAGATCTTCGGTTTGAGGTAGCTCTTCAGCAAGGGTGAACAAGTCCATCTCGTTGCCGAGGTCTTCCATCAATTGCTGCGCTTCAGACGAATTGGCCTGGAATGTCTTAGTTAGCTTTGACTCGAACACACTGCTATCAAGCTTGGTCACTTGCAGATCAGCGCCAGTATAACGGCGCACTTCTAACATGGCCGATAGCGGCGTTTCATCTGTGTAGTACAGATGCAGTTGGTCTTCTTCTTTTGCTAGCACTAAGTGAAAGCGATGAGAAAACGCAAACGGCAGTTGCTCTTTGCTGTCAGAGTGAAAGACTTCATCGCCTTCCACTTCCATCGCTAGCTCACTAGAAACCTGAGCAAGCGCTTCTGCTTCTGTCGCTTCACTCATAATTAGTTACCACTTTCTGTATCTTGAGAGTTGGACTTTTGCTTACTCTCTTCAAGTGCTTTTAATGTCGCGTCTGTTTCGCGCATCTCGGTTTTTAGTCCTTCACCAGACTTATAACCTTCTAATACCCTGTTTACGTCATCAGGTAGGTAAGCTTCTTGGTCCCACTCTTCTAACACAGGCACAGTAGTTTGCGGCATTAGGTTAACGCCACGCTCTTGTTGTTCAAGTTGCAATGCACGGAAATAGTTGTACTTGCGACCTGCTACACCTTCCATGGTAATACCGTCACGAACAATCGTCGGCTTGATAAATACCATTAGGTTGCGCTTTTTCTTACCGCTAGACGATGACTTAAATAAGTGTCCAATGATTGGTAGGTCGCCTAAGAAAGGTACCTTTTGCACACTTTCTTGCACTTCTTCATTAATCAGACCGCCTAGCACAACAATTTGACCTGAGTCGGCCATAACGGTTGTTGTTAAACGACGAGTAGCAAAGGTAACGTCGACGCCGGTTTTACCATTAATGCCTGATACTTCTTGCTCAATAGTGAGTTTAACTGAAGTGCCTTCGTTAATTTGTGGTACAACTTTTAGCTTCACACCCACTTCTTTACGTTCAACGGTTTGGAACGGGTTAGAGTTGCCGTTGCTTGAGTTTTGCGCCCCGGTAAGAATTGGTACTTCATCACCCACGATGAACGATGCTTCTTGGTTATCTAACGTAGTAATCGAAGGTGTTGCTAGTACGTTTGAAGTCGTATCGCTCGACACAGCTTGAATAAGCGCACCAAAGTCGCCCATTGCCACACCCCATGCCATACCGTTCACTTTACCTAACGCAGAGGCAAGCAAAGTGATATCACCGCGTTGCTCTGGGTTTTCAGTACAAGTACCGTCATTACAAACAGTCGAACCGTCCGTTGGCTGAGCTTGCCAAATACCCGCGCCAATCTCACCAATGGTTGGACCTAAGTTGTTAAACTGCGTACCACCACCGGCTTCTGTTGCCCACTGAATACCAAAGCCAACGTCATCCCCTTCAGCTACTTCTACAATAATCGCTTCAACCAATACCTGAGCACGGCGAATATCTAGCTGGTTAATAACACTTTCAATAGTACGTAATTGATCTGGCTCAGCACTTATAACCAAGGCATTGGTGTCGGTGTGCGCCATAATATTAATCTCATTGCGGCGCTTGCTGCCGCCAGATTGCTGACCGCTGTCTTGGTCGTTTTCAAGCTTTTTGGCAAAACCGGTTAGCACTTCAACTAAGTCTTCGGCGTTAGCATAACGTAGGTAACGTACCTTAGTATTGCCGGTATTGGCTTGCTCTGAGTCTAAACGCTTAATCAATTCAACTACACGTGAGCGGCTTTTTTCATCACCACTAACAACCACGGCGTTAATGCGTTCATCTGCAACCACTTTAGGTGCTTGTCCTGGCAACTGAGCTTGCTTGGCATTAGCGCGGTACAAGGTATCAACAATACGCACAATTTCACCAGCTGAGGCATATTGCAGTGAAACCACTTCTACTTCAGTGTCACCTTGCTTGTCGACGCGGCGAACAATCTCAACCAGCTTATTTACGACTTCAGCGCGGCCTGTGATCATTAATACATTTGATGGGTCGTAGTTAACAACGTTACCGCCGCCAGCGTTATCGTTGAGCTGACGTAGTAATGGCGCAAGCTGTTTTGCCTCAGTGTTATATAGCGCAACAATGCGGGTGACCATTTCATCACCTAGACCTGGACGGTCATCATCGGCTACACGGATAGCAGCAGTTTTAGCGTCTTTGTCTTTGATCACCTTGATGACTTGGTTGTCCATCTCAACCACTGCGTAGCCGTAGACTTGCAGCACGTTTAAGAAGAACTGGTAATATTGCTCATCATCTAAAAGGTCATAACTACGGACATTAATTTTGCCACGTACAGTAGGGTCAACAATGATGGTTTTGTTAAGGTTTTTACCAACGATGTTGATAAATTCTTGGATGTCAGTGCCCTTAAAGTTGGCCGCATATTGATCTGACCAAGTTGGTTGCGAAGCAAATAGGGCAGCGCCTGCAATGAGGCCTGCGATGACTTTGCGTCGAATACCTGCGTTATTCATTTATTCTTCCCCTACTGCCAGTTATTGCTCTGGCAAACTAAACATGATTTCGACCAATTGCCCTTCACGTTCAACCATGACTGACATTTCGGTTAACTCCGGCAATTGCGCCATCACTTCTAATCCCTGACTCATATCGGTCAGGTCGTATCCATTTATCGATTTCGCTAAGTCGTTGGCTTTAAAACCGGCCTGTTTAAATAGGTCACGATCTTTACCAGGGTTTAAGCGATATCCTGCAATTTCTTCGCCTTTTCTAACCGGTGAAATTGCAATGTATTCGGTAATTTTGCTTGGATCAGCAAGTAACTCAGCGCGAGACTCAGCAATGGTTTCTGAAATTGCGCTATTGCGCTTATCTAACTTCTGAACCTTTTGCTTGGTCTTAGCTTGTTGCAAAGAATCATTTGCTGCACTGTTGGTAGTGTACTTAAGACCATCAAGCATCAAGGTCTCGTAGCGACCAGCGTTAGAGATAATAATGCGGTCAGCATAGACTTCTTTTAATGAGGCTGAGGTGCCTTTGATTTTATCACCTAGGCTATAGGTTTCTTGGCTGCCGCTAGACTCAATCACAGCTAAACCTTTAGTTTGCGCAGTTGAGGCAACAACACCGGTAAGCTGAATCGAAAGGTTAGTTTTAGGCGCGTCGGTAATCTGCTCTACCTGCTCGACTTTAGGTTGGGCAGCTTCTGCATCGGCATCGCCAAACAAGGACAATTTGTGAACGGCACTCAGGTCAATACTGCCACCGGCTTGATTGCTAGTGACTGGCGTTGGGCTCCAACGAGTATTGTCTTTTGGCACAGGAACCAACTTCCATGTGATTTGCGCGGCTAGCATTAATGCCAGCACCAAACCCAACATAAATAGTAGGTTACTAAGGGGCTTTTGCGGCACAGTTGCGGCTTTAGCGACTAGTTTATCGAGTAAATCCATAAGTTATTTCACCCTATTAGCGCATAGTAAGGGCAAGGTCTCTTTTATTATATTCATTTTTTATTAAGTAATAACTTCTCATGCTAACCCACGCGGCGTTTTGCAACAAGTGCACATCCGCTTGCGGATTGGCGAATATGCGCAAAATATGTTAACTTTGCGCGCCTAAAAACGCTATGCACAGAGGCGAGTTTTGCGATTATACCCAAAAAGTATGACTAGGAAATGACTCAGCTTGTGAACTCATCCCAGTTTCAGGAGATTCTATGAGTAGTAATAGCAAAGATGACAAACTTCAAGTCCGTCTCGATAAATGGTTATGGGCCGCCCGCTTTTATAAAACTCGTTCTATAGCAAAAGACATGATCAATGGCGGAAAAGTTCACTATAACGGTCAAAGAGTCAAATCGAGTAAAAATGCCGAAATTGGCGCGACCTTGCGTTTACGCCAAGGCTATGATGACAAAGAAGTCGTAATCGAAAAATTATCAGAGCAGCGGCAAAAGGCTGCCATCGCTCAAACCCTATATCGCGAAACCGCAGAGAGCGAGAGTAAGCGCGCCTTCAATGCAGAAGCTCGCCGCCTCAACATTCTCAATAATCCGGCACCAGAAAATAAACCGGATAAAAAGCAACGTAGACAAATTATGCGCTTTAAAACCCTTTAACGCGCCTATATGTACATGAAAGATGTGCAGCAGATATGTACGAGAGACATGATGAACAAAGATACATTACACCGTTTTGTTTTTGACAACCTAGATGTGCGCGGTGAAATCGCGCAGCTAGAGCAAAGCTACCAACAAATATTGGCAGCAAATAACTACCCAGTGGTACTGCAGAAAATCCTAGGTGAGCTATTAGTTGCAACCTCACTATTATCTGCCACGATTAAGTTTTCTGGCGATATCAGTGTGCAACTACAAGGTGACGGTCCGGTTTCACTCGCAGTGATCAATGGTAATAGTGATCTTGAGTTACGTGGTGTTGCGCGCTGGAAGGGTGAGCTAGCAGACACGGCTTCGCTCAGCGAACTTTTCGGTAAGGGTTATATGGTGATCACGCTAACCCCAACTGAGGGCGAGCGCTATCAGGGTATCGTCTCGCTTGAGCATGCCGACCTTGCAGCCTGCCTAGAAGAATACTTCAATCAATCTGAGCAGCTACCAACTCAAATCAAGCTATTTGCTGACGGTAAGCAAGCTGCAGGAATGTTGTTACAGGTATTACCGTCTGACAAAGACAATAATGAAGACTTTGAGCACTTAACCACGCTAACCACCACGATTAAGCAGCAAGAACTGTTTGAGCTACCAGCAACTGAAGTGCTGCACCGCCTATACCATGAAGAAGATGTGCGTCTATTTGATGGCGACGACGTTACATTCAAATGTAGTTGTTCTCGCGAGCGTACTTCGGCGGCACTGCGCACACTAGCAAAGACAGAAGTTGACAGCATTATTGCGCAAGACGGTGAAATCGTAATGGGTTGTGAGTACTGCTCAGCAACCTATAAATTCGACGCCATTGATGTCGCTGCAATTTTTGCTGATAGCCCAACAACGGATACTCCTGCACAGTAAACGCTACGCGTAAATAGATCGACCTAAAATGATCTCATTTACAGCAACAGTTACCAAAAAAGGCACCAAAACGGTGCCTTTTTGCTATCCATGCCAATCTAACCTGCTTTATCACGAAAAACTTTCAAAATAATTACCAAACTGTATGCCATCATCTACCTAACATAAGTTACAATTGTACAACCGAGAGCTACAGCACAAAAACGCACGCCAATTAAGAGTCATTAAGCTCAGGCGAACAAAAATAATAATCTCGGCGCGATGCAGTTGTGAGGCTTCCCCTCACTAGAAAACGACCTAACACTTATACGGAGATTGACACTATGGCGGATGTTCAAAACCGCGTTCACCTCAACCTAACCTCTGCGCAACTTGTTGAACTAGCCCTAGCTCGCAACGAAGGCCAACTGACTGCAAATGGTGCGCTAGTCGCGAAAACTGGTGAGCGTACAGGTCGCTCGCCGAATGATCGTTTCATTGTTAAGGAGCCAGGCACTGAAAACGAAATCGAGTGGGGTAAGGTCAACCGCCCTTTCGATGCAGGTAAATTCGATGCGCTTTGGGCACGAGTGTCTGACTATCTAGCGCAAAAGAATGAGCTATTCCGCTCTGAGCTTGAAGTGGGTGCTGACGATGAACATTACCTGCCGCTGCAAGTCACTACCGAATATGCATGGCACCAAATCTTTGCTCGCAACTTATTTATCACACCAACTGAGTTTAACCGTGGTGACAAGCCAGTTTGGCAAATCATCAATGCCCCAGGTTTTGTGTGTGAGCCTGAGCGCGATGGGACAAACTCTGAAGCCACAGTGATCATTAACTTCGCAGAGCGCAAGGTGCTACTCGCTGGCCTTAAATATGCGGGCGAAATGAAAAAATCGATGTTCTCCGTACAAAACTTCCTACTGCCAGCCAAAGGCGTTCTGCCAATGCACTGCTCGGCCAACGTAGGTCACGATGGCGACACCACATTATTCTTTGGTTTATCTGGCACAGGTAAAACCACGCTGTCAGCAGATCCAAAACGCCTATTAATTGGTGACGATGAGCACGGCTGGGCACCAGGCGGCGTGTTTAACATCGAAGGCGGTTGCTACGCTAAATGTATCGACCTGAGCCAGAAAAACGAGCCAGTGATTTGGGATGCAATCCGCTTTGGTACTGTGCTTGAAAACGTAACCTTAGATGACACTCGTACACCTGATTACAGCGACACCACGCTTACCGAGAACAGCCGCGCAGCTTACCCACTTGAGCATATCGAAAAGCGCGTTGCAGCTAACCGCGGTGCAGAACCTAACTCAGTGGTCTTCCTAACCTGTGACGTGTCTGGCGTACTTCCTCCTGTATCTGTACTAACTAAAGAGCAAGCGGCGTATCATTTCTTATCAGGTTACACAGCTAAAGTTGGCTCGACTGAGATGGGCTCAACTGCAGCGATTCAGTCGACCTTCTCGACTTGTTTCGGCGCGCCATTCTTCCCACGCCCAGCAGGTGTTTACGCTGAGCTATTAATGAAGCGTATAGAGTCATTCGGTAGCCGAGTTTATCTCGTCAACACAGGTTGGACTGGCGGCCCTTACGGCACAGGTAAACGTTTTGATATTCCTACCACTCGCGCGATTGTCGATGCGATTGTGTCTGGCGAGCTAAAAGATGCTGAAACTGAGTACCTAGAGCAGCTGAACCTGTCAGTACCAAAGGCCATCACCAATGTTGATAGCACGCTACTGAACCCAATCAACACCTGGGATGACAAGGCTAAGTATCAAGAGTACGCAGCTCAGTTGGGTAAAGAGTTTTCAGAAAACTTTGCCAAGTATGATGTTTCAGATGCAATTAAAGCGGCAGGCCCGAAAGCGTAATTACCACGCTTTAAACCTCCTTTAAATGCTACAACCAAACCCTGAGCTAACTCAGGGTTTTTTATTACATTTTTTTTACCGAATCGCAGACAGCATCAAGTTTACTGCCACCGCAACAGTGCTAAGATGATGGCTTAATTTCAGACATGTTGAAGGGATAACCATGCTGCGCCAACCTCTCGCTTTGAGCCTTATTAGCTGTATTTCACTCGCCGTCTCATCGAATCTTCTCGCCAATGACGATTTACCCTTAGCAAGTAACCACAGCGATAAGCAGCCTGTTATTGCCAATGACTACATTAATGATGCAATTTTGCCAGCTTACATTCCTTGGCACGGCAACAGCGAGCAACTGCTTAAAGGCCACGAGCATCCCTGGGTAACACCGTTTGAATTAGAGGGTTTTAAAACCAGCCCAAACTACGACGATACCGTTGCCTGGTTAGAGAAGTTAGTCGATAGCTCGCCAATGCTGCATATGCAAAGCATAGGTAAAAGTCCTCAGGGTCGCGATATCTGGATGATTGTTGCCAGCAAACAAGGCGCGACAAATGCAGCTGAGCTAAATCAAAATCGTAAACCTAAGGTGTTAGTACAGGCGGGTATCCACTCAGGTGAAATTGATGGTAAAGATGCTGGCATGATGCTGCTACGAGACATCACTCAAGGTGATAAAGCTTCACTGCTGGATGATGTGAATCTGCTGTTTATTCCAATTTTAAGTGTTGATGGTCATGAGCGTAGCAGCGAGTTCAATCGAGTTAATCAACGCGGACCTGTCAATATGGGCTGGCGCACCACAGCAACCAACCTTAACCTTAACCGCGACTACGCCAAAGCCGATGCGCCAGAGATGCAGCACCTGCTACGCACCATCAATATTTGGCAACCCGACCTTTACCTTGATGTGCATGTCACCGATGGCATCGACTACCAATACGATGTCACCTTTGGTTATAACGTTAAACAAGGCTACAGCCCTAATAGTTTTGACTGGCTAGAGAATATCTATCGTGTTGAGGTTGAAGCTGAACTCACGAAGCAAGGACACATTCCAGGGCCACTAGTCTTTGCCATGGATAATGGTGATATGAGCAAGGGCTTATCTTATTGGAACCCAAGCGCACGCTACTCAAACGGCTATGGTGATGCGCGCCATCTACCAACGGTATTGATTGAAAACCACAGTCTTAAACCCTTTAAACAAAGGGTGCTTGGTACATATGTGATGCTAGAGCAGACCCTTAAAACTGTTGCCAAACATGCCACTGAGCTTAAGTCGGCTATCTACTCAGATAAATACCAACATCCAGACACCCTAACCCTCACCTGGAAATCTGAGCTGCAGCCTCAAGGCTGGGACTTCAAAGGCATTAGTTACACAACAAAGAAAAGCCCAATTAGCGGCGCAGATGTAGTGCGCTGGAGCGGCAAGCCAACTGTGTATGAGCAGCTACCAGTTTACGGTAATACCAAAGCCGATATCAGTGTCACGCGCCCAGCGGCTTACTATATCCCTGCGCAGTGGACCAAAGTGATTGATACGCTAGCCCTGCACGGGGTACGTATGGAAGTTGTTGAAAAGCCAATGACTATAGAGCTTGAGCATTACCGTTTTAGCGAGCCACAGTTTGCCCTCAATGCCTATGAGAGCAGGCAAACAGTCAAAGCTAAAGTGAGCTCTACGGTTAAAACGACTGACATCGCCGCTGGCACAATTAAGGTTAATACTGCTCAGCCATTGGGGCGTCTGGCAATGTTACTGCTAGAGCCGCAAGCACCTGACTCTTTGTTCTTTTGGGGTGAGTTCAACACGATTTTCACTCGTACTGAATACATTGAAGGCTACGCTGTTGAGGTAATGGCAGCTAAGATGCTTGAGCAGCAACCTGAACTAAAAGCTGAGTTCGACAAAGCTCTACAAGATGAAGCTTTCGCTAATGATCCTCGCGCGCGACTAAGTTGGTTCTATCAGCGCAGCCCCTACTACGACAAGCAGTATCAGGCATACCCTGTGATGCGTTCTGTCGATTAACTCGCATTTATCTGTGGCGGCAATAAGGTTCACTTATTGCCTGCTCGCTTATTGCATTTCATCAGTTGCAAACAGACACCTGTAAACAGCCAGTAACATAGCGGCAACTACAAAAAGCTATGTTCAAGCTTAACTTTGATATTGGGTTGATCGGTTAACGACATCCATAACTTAGGGTCGCTCACAGGTGTGTCGCTAGGTAAAGAGCTGTTGTACAGTTCGAAAACTGTGCTTGATTTAAAACGCGACAACGGGAAGATCTCTGCGGTTGTAGGGTGTTGCTGCATAAACCCAAGCAGGCGCCCCGAATCAACTAACTGAGTCAGCCCTTTGGTCAGGCGCTCATTCAGCTCAGTATTTTGTTTGCTAGTAAAGAAATACATCGGCAAGTGGTAACGCAGTAAGATTTTATCAAACGCCATTAAGTTGGGATTGTTCAGCCCCTTAACCTCGGCATAACCCTCATTTAAACCTCGAGGAAAGTAATCACATCGCCCTTCATCAAGCATGGTATACATCAGGTTGAAGGTAATAATGCGTTCCACGCGATAGCCATTTTCTTGCAAGATATCAGAGTCTGGCCACTGCGCCCCTTGACACGCGACCAACTGTTTTAGCTGATACGGCTGAGTAATTTGATTGAACTTGTCCAAGCTATCTTTGCGAATAACTGGAATGCGCACACCTAATAGTCCTCCAATAGCAGGAATGCGAATTGCGTTGAAATCCAACTCCCTCTGTGTATTTGTACCAGCCCAGAACACGTCTAATTCACCGTGATTAAGCATACTAAAGCCACGGGACTGAGTGACATGACTAGCAACTTTGTCGATTTTGAGCGGGCCATATTCAGCTTGTGTTTCTTCAACAACTAGCTGTAATAAATCTTGATAATATTGATGACTTAAATTTTCTGCCGATTTAGCAGCTTGAATTCGCAACACATCCTCCGCCAAACTGCATGTTGGCAGACAGGATACAAGCATTGATAATGCGAAAATTAGGACTAACTGCAACCTTTCCATAGGTGCCCATTCACACAAATTTTTGCCCAATACTAGCCTAAATTTTTCATCTAGCGCAAAGACTTAAACGAAAAATTGCTAGCCTCCAGACTTTTTAGATGTAATTAACGCCAACTTTTTAGAGCGAGTCATTTTTTTAATTTCTAGTTCACGTTTAGTCGCTAAACTGCGGTTTTGCTGCGCTTCTTGATACACCAAACGCAATGGCCCTTTCCCTTTTAAATACTTTGCGCCTTTGATGCCATGCTGATGCTCGTCAAAACGCCGCGCAACATCTGTGGTGATCCCAGTATATAAAGTCCCTTTGGCGCATTCGATGATATAAACAAACCAGGCTGATTGCGCTGATTCTTGGAGTGAATTTTGCGGCATATGTTGAATTAAACCAGATGAAAATCCTATACAATTGTACTTCGTGGCATACTAATGCACTAATGTTATGACTTGACCCGGCTACAAGCTCACAAAACCAATGAGTATTGCCGTTGTCATTCCAACTTCGAAAGACAAAGTAGTGAGTAATCTAAAGGAAGCTATGATGTTACCAACTCAAGACCCATGCACTCAACCAGGTTTGCTACACCCAGCTAAAGCAATTGAGCAATTGCTCGCGCAAGTCACGCCAATTGAAGAAACCGAATTAGTCAGTTTGTCACAAGCTACGGGTCGAGTGTTAGCTGAGGATCTAGCTTCAAGTATCGATTTACCACCATTTGATAACTCAGCAATGGACGGTTACGCCTTTGCTTATGCGGATGTGAAACCTGAAACCAGCAAGCAAGAATTTACCTTAGTCGGCAGCTCTTTTGCAGGTCACCCATTTACAGGTGAAGCAAAGCCTGGCAGCTGTATTCGCATTATGACGGGTGCTCCCGTCCCTGCCGGTTTCGACACAGTGCAAATGCAAGAGAAAACTTCAGCCAATGGCGATAGCATCAGCATTGAAATTCCAGCACGTCAAGGCGCGAATGTTCGCCGCCAAGGTGAAGAGCTCACTGCTGGCACAAAAGTGCTGCGCCAAGGCTGTATCATTCGCGCAGCTGAAATGGGCGTGTTAGCAACCATTGGCGTTAGCCATGTGCGAGTAAAGCGTAAAATGACCGTTGCCTTTTTCTCAACCGGTGATGAGCTGCGTCCTGTTGGCAGTGAGCTAGCGCCGGGGCAAATTTACGACTCGAACCGCTACTCAATTCAAGGTTTATTAACCAAAGCCAATATTGAATGGATTGATCTTGGTGTCATTCCTGATGACAAAGAGGCAATCCGCGGTGCGTTTAAAGAAGCCGCTGATAAAGCCGACATGGTATTGACCTCTGGCGGCGTATCGGTTGGTGACGCTGATTACACTAAGCAAATTCTCTCAGAAGAAGGTGAGATTACCTTCTGGCGCCTTGCCATTAAACCAGGCAAGCCTTTCGCCTTTGGTAAATTGGATGGTGCAGTGTTCTGCGGTCTACCAGGCAATCCCGTATCGTCTATGGTGACTTTCTACAAACTAGTATGGCCTATCATCAATAAGATGCAGGGCTTACCCCAGCTAAACCACTGACTTGCAAAGCAACCTTAACTAGTGACATTCGCAAGCAACCTGGCCGCTTTGAATATCAGCGCGGTATTGTTACCACAAATGAAAACGGTGAGTTAACTGTGGCAACCACCGGTGGCCAAGGCTCAGGTATGTTGACCTCAATGAGTATGGCAAATTGCTTTATTTTGCTTGAGCAACAGCAAGGCGATACCCCTGCTGGCAGCACTGTCATTATTGAGCCATTTAATACCGTTTTAGATTAACCCTCGACGTAAACAAGGCAAGGGCAACACGATAGCCAATGGATAACCAAGCTGAAATCTTATCTGACGCAGAGATTATGCGTTATAGCCGTCATATCTCCATCAAAGCGATGGACTTTGAAGGCCAGGAAAAACTAAAACAAGCTAAGGTGCTAGTTATTGGTGCTGGCGGCTTGGGTTGTGCCACCAGCCAATATTTAGCCGTATCAGGTGTTGGCCACATGACCTTGGTTGATTTTGACCATGTTGAAGTGTCAAACCTGCAGCGTCAGGTACTGCACCATGATGCCGATGTTGGTATTGCTAAAGTGGAGTCGGCTAAAGCCTCACTTGAGCAACTAAACCCGCACATTAAAGTCGATGCAATTAACCAACTGTTAGATGAAGAACAATTAGACCAACTGGTCGGCTCGCATCAGCTAGTTTTAGATTGCACCGACAATGTGACCGTGCGAGAACAGCTCAATCGCTGCAGCCTTAAGCACAAGGTCAACTTTATCTCAGCGGCGGCCATTCGTATGGAAGGCACTGTGACCGTGTTTGACTATCAGCAAGATAGCCCGTGTTATCAGTGCTATAGCAGCATGTTTGGCGAGCAACACCTAACCTGTGTTGAGTCAGGTATCCTAGCGCCTGTGGTGGGATTAGTGGGTTGTGTTCAAGCAACCGAAGCAATCAAAACGCTGGCTGAATTTGGCGATAACCTCGCGGGTCGTATCTTAATGATTGATGCAATGACCATGGAGTTTCGCTCAATGAAGCTACCTAAGCAGGCAAACTGTCCTGTTTGCGGCTAAGCTCGACCGACTTATTTAACCTCAGCCGTGTTGTTAACCTTTGCTGCATGGACAAGTGCTGCCTAGGCATCTATTGAACAGGCAGCTATTGCCTAGACAACTATTGAGAGCAAAGCGGCTGAGTTTCTAATTTCACTACACCTGTTGACGCAACATCATTTTGCTCATCATCTGTTTGCGAAGTCCCAGTTTGTTGAGTCTCACGCTGCTTAGCTTCAAGTTCTTTTGCTTCAAGGGCAGCACGATCAGCCTTACTAACATATTTAGCTTTGCCATTGCCGCCCGCCTTTTTGGCATTGGCTTTCTTCGCCTTCGCTTTTAGAGTTGAGTTGATCTTCTTTCTACGGTTCATCATTACCTCGCAATTTGCCAGTAATTATAAAACAAAGCCAAGCGCTGCAGGCACTCATTTGTCGCGCTAACCGCAAACCTCTACCTACATACCAATTAGCACAAGATTGCTCACAAACAAAAAACACAGCCAAAGCTGTGTTTTTCTTGTCAGACTAGCCACATTATTAACTGGCTGGTATTTGTTCTTTAAAGCAACCTTATTCAGGCCAGTTTATATTGGTTTACTAGTCTTGCAGCACAACCCAAATTGCATGGATTAAGCCCGGAATAAAGAAGAAGATGGTCAACACTATGTTGATCAACAAGTCTTTACCTGCACCTTTTTTCAAAAAAACTGTTACTGGCGGAATAAAGATAGCAATGATGATCAGAAGTAGCTTATTAGTATCCATGTATGAGCCCTATTTTATAAGTTGGTGTCACGAAAACATTCCTGTCTCAACCCAAAATAACACATGATTCAAGTTGTAAACCAGTGTAATTATTTCTACCATCAAAGCGTTTTAAACCGTATGCTCAAAAAATTGCAATTACTATAACCATAACAACAATCAAATTGCGCTGATGATTTACGTTCAATTCCTTTGTCTAATTGCAACTGCTTGCACCCTCGCCTGGGCCGCACTAGCAGGACCAATGAAAATAGCCCCTCAAGCCAGTACTCGCTTTGCTATCGCCAATATTGCCATGATGACAGGCTTTATTCTTTACACTCAGCGCAGCAACGAAATCAGCTATTTCGCCTGGTTTGTTGCTGACATGGTGATGCTATTAGGCTTTATGCTAGTTCGCTGGGGCGGGCAAAGCCTATTCAAACAATCTAGCACCATTACCAACGATTGTTTATTACTGCTCGCCACCGCGCTACTCATGCTGCTGGTACCACCACAAACCACTTATGCGGCCTACATGGTACTGTTGATGAGCCTAGTCGCGGCATACATTTTTGCCATGGTAACCCGCGATAATTATCACGCACTGAATCGCGGGGTAAACTTGCATTACAGTGTGGTGCTTAGTGTACCTTTTGCCCTTGCCAGCATTCTTTTTCTTGCCCGAGGACTAGGATACCTGCTTTGGCCTGACGATATGTTACTGCTGGCAGAACAAAACAGCCTAGATCAACCCGTGTTGATGTGGACTTATATCGTTATGCTACTCACCGTCAACATCGTACTGCTAGGCAATGCTGTGGCGCGTTTAGTATATAAAATTCGTCAGCTAGCCAATCGCGATCAACTGACTGGCTTATGGAATCGTCATGCTCTATTAACCAAGCTAGCAGATGTTGATGCTCATTGGCGCCGCCACCAACATGTCTATAGTGTGTTGGTAATTGATCTAGACCACTTTAAGCATATTAACGACCAATATGGCCATCAAATTGGCGATGAGGCACTGAAACATTTCAGTACCTTACTCACTAACTCACTCAGAAAAGTTGACTTTATTTGCCGTTACGGTGGCGAAGAATTTTTAGTAATCTTACCTTCCACACCAACACAACAAGCAATGTTGGTGGCAGACAAACTATTGACCATCATTAATAGAGCGCCATTTAAAACGGCCAATACTAACCTTTACCTTACCGCCAGCATTGGTGTCGCCACCTGCCGCAACGACCTTAACTATGATCAAACACTTAATGCTGCCGACAGCGCCATGTTTGAAGCTAAACAAAATGGCCGCAATACCATCCGCTGCGCTGCATAAGAGCCAATTCAAGCTGGCCACTGTTTACTTTAGCCAATACTTTTACTAAAGACATGTTGCCAAACTGTTGCTATGCTAGCTGCTGAGTTTTTCACCAGCTAAGTGAAGCCGTAAGTTAAGCCTCTTAAAAACAACAAAAATAAGTCAATCAATGGAATATGATTCAGCCAATACGTTAATGCAGGTAGTGTGCCTTTTACTGGCATTTGCAGCTGTATCTTGGGCAATTATGGTGCGACCAATGCGTATCGCCCCTAAAGCCAGTTTGCGCTTTTCCATTGCAAATGCTTGTGTATTAGCCGGCATGCTGCTGTATACCCAGCGCTCAGCTGATGTCAGTTACCTATACTGGATTGGCGCTGATGTAACCATACTGCTTGGCGTTTCATGTCTGCGCTCTGGCGCGCAAGCGCTATACCACCTGCCATCTAGCCTGCACATCGATTTATCTATTATTGCAATTACGGCGCTATTAATGTCGCTAGTACCACCTAGCGCAGCCTCGGGCGCTTACCATGTATGTTTGCTTTCTGTCAGCTGCGCCGTGCTGTTTTATGGTTTTGCCAGAGACCACTATTTTGGTTTTAAAGAAACCCTCACTTCTTTTGCCACTTATTGGCTCGTTGTACCTTTGGTCCTGATCAGCTTATTGTTCCTATCACGAGCCATTCTGTTGATTGTCGACACCAGCCACTTAAGCTCGATTGCAACCCTTGATGCTAGCCCACAACGTCCGGTTTTAGTGTTGTGGGTTTATATCGTGTTTATTCTGGTGGTGAACATTTTAGCGGTTGGCAACTCCATCAATAAGCTAGTCACCAAAATTCTCTCTATGGCGAACGTCGATGCACTTACGGGCGTGTATAACCGCAATTATTTGCACCACAAACTTAATAAGGTGCATCGTCAATGGCTGCAACATCAGTCGCAATATAGTGTGCTACTGTTCGATCTCGACCACTTTAAGCAAATTAATGACACTTATGGTCACGGTATTGGTGACGAAGTGTTGAAGCAAACAGCCCAGAGAATTAGTCAGTCTCTGTACAGTGATGATTTTTTCTTCCGTTTTGGCGGTGAAGAGTTTCTGGTGCTCATGCCCAACACCAGTGTAGATCAGGCACACTCTTTGGCGCAGCGTTGCAAGGCAATATTGAATGACTTTTCGGTGGCAACTGCGCAAGGCGCGATTAAGGTGAGCGCTAGTTTTGGCGTGGCTAGCATATCCCAAGGAATGTCGTCTGAGCAGCTACTGTCCCATGCAGACAAAGCCATGTATCAGGCCAAACATGCTGGAAGAGATTGCATCCGCAGCGCTGCCTAGCGAGAGCAATAATCATTTGCTCACAACATCAAGCGTCAAATAGACTACTTAACCTGAACTCTGGATAAGGAAGTGCTAACCACTACCTAGGCCAGAAGTATCCCCCCATTATGTTTCTAGCGAGATAGTTTTTGTTTAGTTCAAGGCGAAGCTACGCGTCAATAGCTAGCCTATTGCAAGTAGCTTCAACAAAGAAATAGACAAAAATAGCCGTTAGAAACCGATTTATTATCCAGGGTTCAGGTTACTTACGTTTAGGCCAAACTAACTCATCAGGGCTCGCCCACTCAGTTTGAAGCTGCTGCATACACGCTATATCAGTAAACAAGCTGCCAATTTGTGGCAATGACTGAAACTGGTATTGTTGCCCCAGATATTCAAAAACCAAAGTATAAGCATGTAAGTAGCAGCGTTGATGTTGGCTATCAGCCTTGCCATAGAGCTTATCGCCCGCAATCGGCACACCTATACTAGCGAGCGCCACCCGTAATTGGTGAGTTTTACCACTGTGTGGTTTTAGTAGATATAGTCTTAACCCCTCGGCAATTGATTGCGAGAAAAACTGAGTAATTGCTGGGTTTTCCTGGCTTCGCAGCAGTTTGTACATGCTGCGACGAGATTTCGCCATGTCACCAATGACCCAACCTTGCTTCTTCTTAGGTTTTCCCTCAGCGATAGCCAAATAGTATTTCTGCACTAAATGCTGGCTAAACAGCTCGGTAAACTTGGCGGCAACAGCCGAAGATTTTGCCAGAATAATTAAACCCGATGTCGGCGTATCAAGCCGGTGCACTGAGTAAAGCTTGCAGTTTAAATCCCGCTCTACTTGCGCAACCACGCCCGCGTGACCATCTTGACTATGAAAGTGCACTTCAGGCGCTTTATCGATCACAACAAAGTCATCATGCTGGCTGACGATTTGATAACTGGCATTAGTAGGCGATGCAGGATCAGAAACTGAATTGGGCATAGAAGGCAAGAACCATAACAGGTAAACACAGACGGCTTAGTGTAACCAACTGAGACAGGTTTCAGCAATGACACTGAGGTCATAGCAAAAGCGGATTAATGAAAGAAGATGAAGGGAAGCAAGCTTCCCTTTGTTTTAGGGCAATCTGGTGATTAAAAGCGAATGCTAACAACCAAACCAGGATTATTGTCTGACAATGCGATACTCGCTTGGTGGCGCGATAAAATCGCCTTCACCATAGATAACCCAAGGCCCGTGCCCTTATAGTGACGGCTTGGGTCAAGGCGCACTAGACGCTCAAACACACGCTCTTTGTCTTCATCGCTAATGCCGGGACCATTATCAGCAATCACAATCAGCTTATTACGCTGACTAATGGTAATTTGCGCGCCGTCAGGCGAATACTTTATAGCGTTATCAATTAGGTTAAACAAGGCTTGGAACAACAAGTGTTTATCGCCCTGAATATGAGCGTCACCCTCAAGATTAAGCAACAATGCCTGCTCTTTCGATTCAGCAACCACTTCAGCCATTTCATACAAGTCCTGACACAATTGTTGAAGACTGATCTTCTGTAGGTCGAGGGTTTGTTGTCCTTCCTCAATACGAGTGAGTGACAACATGGCATCAAAGGTCGCCAAACAGTCGTCTAACTCTTCAAGCAGCTCAGCGGTTGCATCAGCTACCTGTTCAGGTGGCTTATAGGCTAATTGCTCAATGCCTATTCGCAAGTGCGATAATGGCGTGCGTAGATCATGAGCAATATTGTCGGTTACACCGCGCACCGCCAATAAATTCTGCTCAAGCGTATCAAGCACTGAATTAAACTGCTTAGCGAGAACATCAAACTCATCTTGCTGATCACTTACCGGCAACCGAGTTTCATAGTGACCTTTTTGTACCTGCTCACTCAAACGGTTGTACTGCACGATTCGGCGTAAAATGGCCTTGGAAAACCCATAACCCACCGCCAAAGACAACACCAGCATAAACACCACAGCCCAAAAAGCAGCGTTGAAAAACTTCTCAATTAAGGCTGCAAGCTGATCAGTACGCGTCGCGATTAACACGGGGCCGTAGCGGGTCATCACTATGCCACCCGTAAGAATATGTAGCTTGTCAGGGCCACCCGTAAAAATCGGAAACTCTTTGGTTTCCGGCAGCAGCGGCATATCGTCAGGTAAGAAGGTTAACGAGCCCACCATATCGACATTACTTTGCCAGGCAATCAGCGCCGTTTTAGGATCGGCAGCACGAATTTGCGCGGCAAAGCTACGCCTATCAACAGTTAACGACAACTGCTGATAACGTTGCATCTCTGCAGCGAGGTGGGTATCAACTTGAGTTTGCTGCTCGATGACAAGCTGGCGATACAAGCCTGACACCAGCAGCACAATAAGTA
Source organism: Shewanella maritima (assembly GCF_004295345.1). Classification (NCBI taxonomy): domain Bacteria; kingdom Pseudomonadati; phylum Pseudomonadota; class Gammaproteobacteria; order Alteromonadales; family Shewanellaceae; genus Shewanella; species Shewanella maritima. Next base: position 2,265,264 of record NZ_CP036200.1, read on the forward strand.
GGGTGACTAAGGTAGAGAAGATTAAGGTAATGCGCCAGGCACTACTCTGATAAGGCTTAATGCCCTTTGCAAAGGCGATAACCTGCCCCTCGCACAGTTTCAATTAACTCGCCATAGCCGAGCTCTTCAAACTTGCGGCGCAGCTTAGCAATATGCACATCAATCACATTGGTACGTGGGTCAAAGTGGTAATCCCATACGGCTTCAAATAGCAAGGTGCGGCTAATCACCTTGTTGGGGTTTTCCATTAGGTATTTAAGTAACTGGAACTCTTTTGGCTGTAGCATGAGCTCTTGATCATCCAGCGTCACTTTACGGGTCAGCAGCTCCATGCTCAGTGGGCCAACTTCAAGATCGGTTGCTGCTGGCTGAACTTGATTGCGCTGAGCAAGCTTTTCTGCACGCACCAATAACTCGGCAAATGCGAACGGCTTAGTCATATAATCGTCACCACCAGCTCGCAGGCCTTTTACCCGCTCGTCCACATGGCTTAATGCAGACAAGATAAGCACTGGCGTAGTATTACCACAGGTGCGTAGCGCCGATAGCAAGGTTAAACCATCAAGCTTGGGCAACATGCGGTCTAGAATAATCAGGTCATAATCATTGTGCTTAGCAAGCGTTAGCCCTTGCTGACCATCAGTGGCACTGTCCACCTGATACTGCTGGGCGGTAAAGCCTTCAGTAACATACTTCAGTGTGGTGGCATCATCTTCAACAATCAAAATACGCATAAGCTTGATTAATCCCATTTCAACAAAGGTAGCGGCCTTAACTTCTCAATATCAAACGCCACTATGCTTTTGCGGCTTTGATTAAGGAGTTTTAGCTCGAGATAACTAATGGACAGGTCGTGGTCAAGTTCGGCTTGTAATAAAAAGCCTTGGTGGTTTTTACGCGCCATTGCCACCAGCTTAGAAAAGGCAATGTGCTTATCTTGCAGCATAGACACTGCATGGGCTTGATCAATCTTATCCAACACCACCCGCTCTTGGGTGTGTTCAAGCACTTCACCGTCACTGGCTCGTACAAAAAAGCGCGAACGCTGCTCTGTTACCAGATCAATCATCGACACCTTGTACACTAGTTGCTGATCTTCAACTTCAACGCCGAAACCGCAAATGGTGCTTTTTTTATGTTGCTGTTCAATTTGCTGCATCACAACGACTGGCGCAATGACCTCGCTTTCAGCCAGCAAAGATTGAATAGTAGGCGCAGCAATACTACTGAAAGGTATAAAACAGATTGCCAACAACAAGCGAACCATTAAAAGCCTCAACGATTAAAATTTAGGGTTACTACTTTACCTAAGAGTGTAGGCATTCCCAACTATTGCGAGATTAATAATTGATCATAAAGTCAGTGGATTACGAAACAAAATCAGCATTACTACGCACTTAACAAGGGATTAGCCACAGATGAACCAATGATTAATCTCAATTAACCTTAACTACTTACCACATTAGAGACTAACTAAAGATATGAATTTGATCTGACTTAAGCGCAACCGTGGTCTGTAAGCCAACTCGCAGTTGAAGTTTGTCAGCAAGATGACTTGGTACATCAGTGTTGATTCGCTCATTCACACCATCAATACTGGCAATTATGCGCACACTTTCACCCATGACCAGTAACGACTCAATAGTCACTTCTAGTTTATTGATACTGCGACACAAACGACCACGGCTGATTGAATTAAAACGAATACCTTGGTTGGGGATGACCCAGCGAATGGCTTGGTCAGGCTCAAAATCTGTCACGCCATCGCAGGCAATAACATGGTCACCTAGCTTAAATCGGGTTAGATTTTGTTGCTTATCAACTTCTGCTACAGTACTTGAGAAAATATTACGCAGACCCATTTGCCTTGCCACCGCCTCATTTTGCGGGTGAGATAACACCTCAAACGGCTTGCCCTGCTGTTGCATTTTGCCTTGGCTAATCAGCAGCATTTTATCTGCCAACAGTAAAGCCTCGTTAATATCATGGGTCACCATAATCACAGGGATCGCCAGCTGAGACTTGAGCTTGGCAAGCTCGATATATAAGCGCTCACGCGTTTCTCTATCAACGGCTGAGAACGGCTCGTCTAACAACAAGACTTTTGGTTCACGTGCGAGTGCACGCGCCAGCGCTACTCGCTGCCTTTGCCCGCCTGATAAATTAGCGGGTAACCTATCTGGCATGCCATGTAGGTTAACTCTCTCTAGCCAGTCTTGTGCTCTAGGCAAGCGCTCAGGCTTAGCAATGTGCTCAAGCCCTGCCATCACGTTTTGCACTGCAGATAAATGCGGAAACAACCCAAAATGCTGCGGCATATAACCAATATGGCGTTGCTGGGGACTTAGTTGGGTCGAAGTATTGGCATTAAACCAGTCTTGCTCTCCATAGCGAATAAAGCCTTGTTCGGCATGGGATAAACCGGCAATCATTCTCAGCAAGGTGGTTTTACCGCCGCCAGATGGGCCAACCACAGCCAAAACTTCACCAGCTTTACAACTAAAACTAGCATCAATAGGGATAGGCGACTGTTGCTTTAATTCACAATGGAGATCAGCGGCTACGACGCTCATGCTGGCCTCCTAATCGTCTTGATAAACTGGTAGTTAACGCTAACGCGCTAATGGCAAATAGCAACAGGATAAGCGACATCACGCCGGCAGCATCAAAGTCAAATGCCTGCACACTGTCGTATATGGCAATTGAAATAGTTTTGGTTTCACCGGCGATACTGCCACCTAGCATGAGCACAACCCCAAACTCACCCAGTACGTGGGAGAAACACAGTACAAAGGCTGTTAATACGCCAGGCCACACCATAGGTAACTCGACCTTAATAAACGTCGTCCAGCGGCTCATACCGCAGCAAGCAGCGGCGTCACGAATATCAGCAGGAATAGATTCAAACGCGCGCTGAATCGGCTGCATGGCAAAGGGAATATTTACCAGCATAGAGGCAATGACTAAGCCAGAGAAATGAAACACCAACTGCTGACCAAAAACTTGCTCAACCCAGCTACCGATCAAGCTTTGACTGCCCAAACCAACCAATAGATAGTAACCAATCACAGTAGGCGGCAATACCAGCGGCACCATGATTAATGCTTCAACCCAGGACTTACCTTTAAAGCGCCCATAAGCTAGCGCACGGCCAGCGATAATAGATAGCGGGATCAAAAACAGCACAGTGTAACAACTTAACTTAATTGAAAGTGTTAGTGCTTCCCAATCCATCAATTCCCGCCTTTACCGAAACCGTATTGCTCAAAAATAGCCTGCGCGGCGTCTGATTGTAAATATGAATAAAATGCTTTTGCGGTATCGCCCGCTTTTTTGGTTAACACCATTTTCTGGGCGAGTGGTTGATAATATTGCTGTGGAATTTCGATATAGTTAGCCCGCGCTTTAAAACGTGGCGCACTGGCAAGCGACAAAGCAACAATACCACCTTGGGTTGAACCACTTAACGCAAACTGAGCCGCTTGCGAGACATTTTCTCCGTAAATCAGCTGCGGCTGAATATCTTGCCAAAGTGACAGCTGTTGCAACACTTGCCGCGCTCGCTCGCCATAAGGCGCATGTTCAGGGTTGGCAATGGTAAAACGTGATAGCTTGCCTGAGGCGAGCAGGGCTTTCACGCCATTTAGCTGCTCATCTAACTGCAGTGGTGAATTTTTAGGCGCAGCTAGTACCAATTTACCTAGGGCATAAATATCACCATCGCCTTGAGTAAAGCCAGCTTGTTCAAGCTGCTGGGTATAACGCCTATCGGCGGATAAGAATAATTCGAACGGGGCACCGTGTTTTATCTGCGCCACAAAATTACCCGACGAGCCATAGGAAATTCGCACCCGCTTGCCTGTATCTTGGCTAAATTGCTTGGCAATATCATCCAGAGCGAACTTGATGCTGGAAGCGGCAGCGATAGCTGGGACATCCTTGGCGCTCGCCATGTTCGGCAATAACACGCTAATACAAATCAGCGCGCTAATGACGCGCGCTGATATCTTAGAAAATACACTCACAAATACTGAGTCCTAGTGCAATTATTCTTGCCACATTTTGGCAGCTTGTTCGTCACTGTCGCGTGCTTCGACCCATTTATCGCCATCACTACCGGCTTCGAGTTTCCAAAATGGTGCTTTGGTTTTTAAAAAGTCGATTAAAAACTCACAAGCCGCAAAAGCCGCTTTACGGTGTGCACTGGTCACGCCAATAAATACGATTTGCTCTCCTAGCCCCATAGTGCCAACACGGTGGATAATGGTGACCTTGTTCAGCGGCCAGCGGTCATAAGCCTGCTCAGCAAGTTGATTCAGCACTGACTCTGTCATCCCTGGGTAATGCTCAAGGGTTAAGTCGGTGACGTCACTACCGTCATTAAAATCGCGCACTTTACCAACAAAATTAACCACTGCACCGTCGCTAATATCATTGGCTAGTAGCGCATATTCTTCGGCAACGTTAAAGTCTTGGGTTTGAACGATGACTTTTGCTTGCTGGCTCATATTAACCACCTGTTACTGGTGGGAAGAATGCAACTTCGTCACCTTGTTCAACCACAGTATCCCAGTTGCTCATGGTTTGGTTTACCGCAACAAGTAGTTTGTCTGAGGTCATTACTTTGCCCCACTTTTCATTTTTAGCGGCTAATACCGCTCGTAAATCTTCCGTGGTGTGGATCCCTGAAGCCGGTACAGCTACTTTATCTGTACCTAGCAATTCACGTACTTGAGCAAAAAATAATACCTGGATCATAACAACTCTCTCATAAAACCAGCGCTAACTGAGCATACGTTTCAGCTAGCTGAATCTGACCTAATAATAATTTTAAATAAAGACTTAAGCAGTGAAGTGTCCTGATTTTCCACCGCGTTTTTCAAGTAAACGCACCTGCGAAATAATCATGTCTTTTTGCACGGCTTTACACATATCGTAAATGGTTAACGCCGCGGTTGACGCAGCAGTTAATGCTTCCATTTCTACGCCCGTTTTGCCAGATAGTTTACACAGGCTAACAATGCGCACACGGTTATGTTCAACCTGTGGCTCAAGTTCAACCTCGACCTTGGTCAACATGAGTGGATGACACAGTGGAATTAAATCTGAAGTTTTTTTAGCGGCTTGAATACCTGCAATACGGGCGGTGGCAAATACATCCCCCTTGTGATGACTGCCACTCATGATCATCTCTAAAGTCGATGGTGCCATTTCGATAAATGCTTCTGCGCGGGCTTCACGCTCAGTCACTGCTTTTTCGGTCACATCGACCATGTGGGCGTTGCCATCGGCATTAATATGGGTAAAACGCTCGCTCATGAATAAACCTTGTTTAATATTAACTAGAAAGGTTAGCCACCAATGGACGCCAAATGTTGCGTCACACCAGTCACTCCTTGATGTAAGAAATGAGTTTCTTTTTTCTGCTCAAGCTGACCATGTAGACGCTCAATAAGCTCAGGTCGTTGACTTGCATCTTGCAATAAATCGCGCAGGTCAAGGCCATTTTCAGTAAACAGGCATAAATGCAGCTTACCTTTTGCCGAAACCCGCAGGCGATTACATGAAGCGCAGAAGTTCTTTTCATAGGGCATGATAAGGCCAATGCGACCTTGATAGTCACCATGGCTAAAGTTTTGCGCTGGGCCGTCATCAACTCGTGGCAAATCGAACAACCAGCCTTGTTGCTCAAGCTGCTTCTTAATATCGATGCCCGATAAATGATGTTCCTGGAAATAGTCGTGACCCAGACCCGTTTCCATCAGCTCGATAAAGCGCAAATCAATTGGCGTGTGCTTAATCCAGTCTAAAAACTTAGGTAAGTCTTTATCGTTAAGGCCTTTAAGCAATACAGCGTTAACTTTAATACGCTCAAAACCGGCTTCTAACGCCGCATCGATACCACGCATCACTTCGTCGAATTTATTCTCGCCAGTGATCTGATAAAACATTTTCGGGTCAAGGCTATCAACTGAGACATTAATGCGGCGCAAACCAGCGTCATACCATTCTTTAGCGTGCTTGGCTAAACGGTAACCATTAGTGGTGGTTGCAACAGTTTTAATATTAGGAGTATCAGCAACAACACGAATGATGTCAGTGAAATCCTTACGCAATGAAGGTTCACCACCAGTAATGCGGATTTTTTGCGTGCCTACTTCAGAAAAGGCGGCAACCAGATTTTCAATCTCATTGAGAGATAAAAACTTAGGTTTACCATCAGGGCGATAACCATCAGGAAGGCAGTAAGTGCATTTGAAGTTACATACGTCAGTGACTGACATGCGCAGATAATGAAATCTACGACCAAAATTATCTTGTAGTTGGGACATGTTAACCTTTCCAAGTGCGGGAGGTGAGTGCATTTCTTTACCCACCCCGGTGGCATCATTACCACGGCTAGCATCCCATATCTGTGGACGTAGGGATGAAAGCTCGGAGAACCGTCATGTCTAATTATAGGCAGATTTTTTGCCCAACCAATACCCCTTTAGCTCAAATTTTCACTTTTGATCACACTACTGTTAACTATTTGTGACTCATATCAACAGTGGCAGATTGTTTTTTCCGCTGTGACACAGCGCAATTTTACGGTAAGGTTAATAACTAAACGATCGTTTACGTTAGCGTCACGGAATGCCGCTAAATAAACAAAAATCGTCACAACAACAAATGACTCTGCAATGTACAGAGTTTAGCCACTACAAAAGGTGAGGAAATGGAACGCGAATCAATGGAGTTCGACGTAGTCATCGTCGGCGCAGGCCCAGCTGGTTTAGCAACAGCCTGTCGTTTAATGCAAATATCAAAAGACGCTGACAAAGAAATCAGCGTTTGTGTGGTAGAAAAAGGCTCAGAAGTGGGTGCGCACATTCTTTCAGGTGCGGTATTCCAACCAGATGTGTTAGATGAACTATTTAAAGACTGGCGCACTAACTGTGCTCCACTCACCACTCCTGTTACTAATGATGACATTTATCTGTTCAATAGCGATACCAAATCGCGCCTAATGCCAAATAGCCTGGTGCCAAAAACCATGCACAACGACGGCAACTATATCGTGAGTGTAGGTAACCTTGCTCGCTGGTTAGCAGAAAGAGCCGAAGAGCTTGGGGTGGAGATCTTCCCAGGCTTTACTGCGAGCGAACTACTATTTGATGAAAACAACGCGGTTAAAGGTATCTTAACTGGCGATATGGGTGTTGGCGCCGATGGCAGCGAAAAAGACGGCTATATGCCAGGCATGGAACTGCTAGCTAAGTACACAGTGTTCTCTGAAGGTTGTCGTGGTCATTTAGGTAAGCAGCTTATCGCTAAATATCACCTAGATAATGGCAAAACACCGCAGCATTACGGTCTTGGCTTTAAAGAAATTTGGAAAATCCCTGCTGAGCAACATCAGCAAGGTAAAGTCGTCCACACAGGCGGCTGGCCATTAGTTGATGGCGCATCTGGCGGTGGTTTCCTCTATCACATGGAAGATAACCAGGTTGCAGTTGGTCTGATTGTTGACCTTAACTACAAAAACCCACATTTGAGCCCATTCGATGAGTTCCAGCGCTACAAAACTCATCCTGTTATTGCGCAATACCTAGAAGGCGGTGAGCGCTTAACTTATGGTGCCCGCGCGATTGCCAAGGGCGGCCTTAACTCACTACCTAAAATGTCATTCCCGGGTGGCCTACTTGTGGGTTGTGACGCTGGCACCTTGAACTTTGCCAAGATCAAAGGCACTCACACTGCAATTAAGAGCGGTATTCTAGCAGCAGAAACTCTAGGTGAAGGGCTAATTGCCGGCCTTGAAGGCGGGAAAGATCTCGATTGCTTCCAAAGTCGTTTTGAAAACAGCTGGTTGCACGAAGAGCTACACAGCTCACGCAACTTTGGCCCAGCACTGCATAAGTTTGGCACCTTGTTAGGCGGCGCGTTTAACTTTGTCGACCAGAACTGGTTTGGTGGCAAGTTCCCTGTCACGTTTAGAGATACCACGCCTGATCATCAAGGCATGGGACTGGCAAGTGATTATGCCAAAATCGACTACCCTAAACCTGACGGAAAGCTGAGCTTTGATAAGCTGTCTTCAGTGTATTTATCCAATACCTACCATGAAGAAGATCAGCCTTGCCATCTGCGCCTAAGTGACCAAAGCATTCCGGTAAGCGTAAACCTTGCAAAATATGATGAACCCGCGCAACGTTACTGCCCTGCTGGTGTTTATGAGATTGTTGAGGAAGAAGGCGAGTCAAAGCTGGTAATTAATGGTCAAAACTGCATTCACTGTAAGACTTGTGATATCAAAGACCCAAGTCAAAATATCACCTGGGTAACGCCTGAGGGCGGCGGTGGGCCTAACTATCCGAACATGTAGTCTCATTGCTCGATGATAGAACGAATTAAGCGCACCCTTTGGTGCGCTTTTTCTTTCCTTTACAAGCATATCTATCGATAATTCTACTACTATTAACCAAGCACCTAGTTACCCAAGATTGCATTGTCTATTCCCGTATATTTTGAGGTAAACAGTGCATTAAAAAACCGCAAACAAGGTTAAATAATTTGTCATCAGGCCGATAAAACCAATACCTGATAATTGAGGCTGCTGTAAATGAATGCACTATCCAAGCTAACCATTAAACAAAAAATTCTGATGTCGGTCACTGTTGCCGTATTGCTATCAACCATACTGGTTGGTTACCTAGGCCAGCGTAGCGCTAAAAATGTGGTTGAAGAGCGGATGTTAGACTCTGAATTTCCCAGCCTATTGATGCAAATTCGCCACAAAGTAGAGTTAGACATCAATAGCTTGCTCAATGCTGCTGAGCAGCTTGCAACTAGCCGTATGCTGCTTAATTGGCTTGAGCAAGACAGACCACAAGCTCAAGAAGCTAATGTGATTGCGCAGCTAAGAGATGTAAAAAATCAGTATGACTTAGTGCAAGCGTCTTATGCCGACCGCGAAACAGCAGCTTATTATACGCAAGACGGTTTTCTACGTATTTTGACTCCAGACCAAGATGGCTGGTTCTTTGGGTATCGCGACAGCGGCCAAGAGCGCATGCTCAATGTTTTTACCGAAACCAATGGCGAGGTAAAGCTGTTCATCAACTATCAGCAACCTAATGGCCGCGGCCTGGTTGGCTTAGCTAAATCCCTTGATGATATGGTTCGATTGCTGGACTCAATCAAAATTGAAGATACGGGTTTTGTTTATCTAGTGGATGCCAAAGGTGAAATTAAGCTGCACCCAGATACCAGCAAAATTGGCAAAGTTAACCTTAATGGCCTCTACGATTCAGCCGGCAGCTTGCTAAATCGCAATGACTTTAATTTGCTACGTACTGACGTCGATGGCGACTCAACCTTAGTCGCCAGCAGCTACATTCCTGCGATGGACTGGTATCTCGTGGCTCAAGTACCTGAATCTGAAATTTTCGCCCTACTCGATACCGCAGCATATCAAATCTTAGTCAGTACCTTGATTATCGCTGCGATATTCACCGGTCTCGCTATTGGCGTTGCCACCTCTGTTAGCAGGCCGATTTCTAAGGTTGCTGAGTTATTTAGAGATATTGGCGAGGGTGAAGGTGACTTACGCCAGCGTTTACCCGTCGAGGGCAACGATGAGCTCGCGCAACTTGCCCAGGGCTTTAACAGCTTTATCAGTAAGATTCAGCAATCTGTGATTGAGGTGGCGCAAACTAGCGAACAACTAAGTTTGTCGGCAAATGATGTATCGGCGCAAGCTAATCAAACCCTTGACGACAGTTACCAACAAAAAGACCGCACCATGATGGTCGTTACCGCGATTAATCAAATGGGTGCGACTGTGAGCGAGATTGCCAACAGTGCAGCTCAGGCTGCAGACACTGCAAGGGCGGCGGACGAGGAATCTTCAGAAGGCCAGCAAGTGGTGATGACAGCCCGCGATACCATCAATCAGTTGTCAAACGATGTTGAACAAGTGGGCGAAGTGATTGAATCACTAGCTACCCATACTAAGTCTATCGGTGGCATTTTAGACGTGATCCGTGCCATTTCAGAACAGACTAACTTACTCGCACTCAACGCAGCAATTGAGGCAGCTCGGGCAGGTGAAGCCGGACGCGGCTTTGCCGTTGTAGCTGATGAAGTGCGTAGTCTGGCATCGCGCACCGCCGACTCAACCAACGAAGTGCAAACCATGATTGATAAGCTACAAGCGGAAGCTAGCCGCGCCGTAGATGCCATGGAAAAATCGCGTAACCGCTCGCAACAAGGTGTTAGCGCGGTTGACGAGGCTAGTCAGTCGCTCACAGGTATTAGTCAGCAAATCGCCACCATTAGCGACATGAATATTCAGGTGGCAGCGGCAACCGAAGAGCAATCTACAGTTGTGGAAGACATTAATCGCAACGTCACTGAAATTAATGATATCACCCAGCGCACCGCAGATACCGCACAAGCTGCCGCAGCAGCCAGTGAGTCATTAAATCAACTGGCTAGTCGCCTTGATAGCCTAGTTGCTAGCTTTAAGGTGTAAGTCAAAAATAAAGCCAGCACAAAAAACGCCGCAGATATTAACTGCGGCGTTTTTATTTATTTGACAGCGGCCAAATGCTATCGGCTTGTGGAGTTAGCACATTAATGGTCGTGAGCTGGAAGCTGATAATTAGTAATGGTTTTAACCAATACTGAATCTAATTTTGGTTTACCTTGAGGCCCATATAAACGCATATCCCATGGTTCAATACTCCCCATATCCAAGCGATTTTGCAGGCTATTAACCCAGCTTTGCGCGAGTCCATCACTATCGAGCAATCTTTGGTATTGATTGGCATCAAACTGAGGCAAAAAGTAAATTCGCATAGCCTCAGCTAGGCTGATATCACTGCGGCGCTCTATAAGCTCCATACTGTCAGACTTATCAATGGTGCCGGCTTCAATCACCTTATAGAACCAACCACACAAGGCTGTTTCTTGCATAGCTAGAGCAAACTGTGGCTGATTAAATTGTAGGTTTAACTTAAAACATGGCGAGCGCGGCTGTGTCACCTGCAACACCACATCACCAAATCGCACAATATCACCAATATTTACCTGCGCTTCATTGACGCCTACGGTTGAAATATTTTCGCCCATGGTCGGGGCGTCTCGCACTCCAGAAATTAAATCCCAACGGCGATACTGACCATAATGCTCGCGAGGAAAATGGTGGATCACCCGGTCAACACCACCATGGTGCTTAGGATCGGCTTCGCCATTACCTTGAATACGTTCATGAGTAACAATTAGCTGTTTTGCAGGACGCTTTTGATTGATTGTGGTGCTTACACCATCATGATTATCTTGCTTATCACCGAGATACAGCCCAGATAATCGACTCACTAATTGCTTACTCACAGCTTGCTCCCTTTATTGTGTTTTCAGAGGTGAAATCTTGCGAACATAGGTATGCCCCCTGAACAATGTGAGGCTCAATATACTGGAAAATCGCTCAAAAAAAAGCCCCGTGAATAATCACAGGGCTGTAAATCACTATTACGACTTAACAGCTGGGCATATTAATCTATACCGAGCTCTTAAAAGAAGGGAGTTGCGAGAAGCCTAGTTAACTAGCCCGAGTATAGGATAACTGCAACAACAGTTATGGGGAGCCTGCCTCTGCTAGCCTCAGCATCTTCTAAAGCACGGGCATAGTAAAGTGTTCAGATGACAGCTAGATGACAGTAAGTTGGCAGTTTTATTAGGCGTTTAGGTGCAAATACCCAAGATCTTGCCCGTATCCAAAGCTGTAGCAACTTTCGGTTGGATTAAATAGCCGGTCGAGTTTCTAGGTAATCCAGTAGATCTTCGCCCGGTACCGAGCTTTGTGTTGCCACAGCAAAACTTGCCCAAACTGCAGCCTGTTGCATAGCTACCTTTATGTCTGCGCCATTAATTAAACTATCGATCAACCCTGCAGCATATGCATCACCCGCACCTGTGGTATCCACAACCTCAGCGGGCATGGCACTTACCTTGATAGGTTCACCATCATGATAAGCCGTCGCGCCATTCTCACCATCGGTCACCACAAAATACCGCAACGCTTTACCCGCTATGCTTTGTCCAAACACCCAGAAGTCATCACTACAACGCTCCTGCATATCAGCAAGAGATGCCACTAACACATGACAAGGCAACGGCTCATTACTGCTACTTAATTGGGCAACTACCACACACTCAGGATTCTGCTCGATAGCCGCTTGCGACCATACATGCGGATCTTTAGCACAAGAGTTTATGTAAAAACCTTGCCACTTATGCCATTTGGGCTGTTTTGGTAAGTGAAATTCAGGGCGACGCGAGCGGATAATAGTGCGCTCACCATCTGGCGTCATGACCAATAGCATTTCACTGGTATGGCCTTGATAACGTTGCACCATACGGCAATCTAGACCTAAAGTGCCAGCTTGTGCCAGTACCCAGTCCCCTAAGTCATCGCTACCAACTTGCGCCACTATCGATACATCATGCTGCGCCCATACTAGTCCTAGACCAGTATTCGCACCGCCGCCACCTAAGCGCAGTCCACCATCTTCGTAGTGGAAACGCCCGCCAGTTTGCAAGGGTTTGTCTAATTGCAAAATACGGTCGCAATTGATGTTCGCTAGTAAAAGAATGTTCGCCATACATCAGCCTTTAACGTGAGAAGCTAGTCTGGTGAGAAGATCGTCAGCTCAACTCACAATCCATTGTTGTTTCAATACGCTCATTAAGCCCTGAGATTACGCGAATCAAAAAAAACGGCAACTGTTTCAGCTGCCGTAAATTCAAAGTTTTGCATGACCCGAAAGCTACATATCTCGCTTAGCAAGCGGCTTACGCAGTTGGGCGCGAACGTTATCCATGCCAGAGTAGAACTCTTTCATCATCACAAGACCCATCATTTTACCGTTATCAGTAACGATGATGTTGTCAGGGTCGCTTGGGTCGTTCTTGATTGCGCCGATTGCCTTCATCGAGGTCATCTCTTTAAACAACGCAGTATCAAGGTTAACCCCAAACTGATCGCGGAAGTACTTGCGTGAAAGACGACCCGAGAACATCCCAAGCAAGAAGCGATATTGCATAACCTCTTTCTTGTGATACAGCTTTTGCTGCTCAACCGCCATGCGCCCTTGAGCGATACGCTCCTGGTATTTACGCAGGCTAAAAGTATTCACATACAAGGTGTCATTCAAGAAACTAAACGAGCCAGAGCCAACGCCAAGATACTCGTCGTAATCAATCACGTACTCGTCAAAGCCTTCGTTATTAGCTTTGCCAAATGCCCAACCAGACAACTGGTTATACTGACCAATTAAGCTGTTTAGGATTTGTCTATATTGATCCATCATCTCACCGTGTGGCGCCGCTAGTTTTCCTTTAACGCTTTTACGAGTTTGGTGCGTGATCATCAATGGATAAGTGGTGATCTGTCTTGGGTCTAACTTAGAAGCTATATCCAGATCAGATTGAATGATTTCGGTTGTTTGGCCTTTGAAGCCAAAGATTAAGTCGATGTTGATAATTGGGAATAGCTCTTTCGCCGCCATAATGCGATCAAAGGTTTCTTCACCTGTGCCAAACTTCTCTAGACGGTCGGTCATCTTGAGGATGCCGTTATCGAAACTTTGCACCCCAATCGACATGCGATCCACTAAGCCCTTGAGCTGTTTAAACTCAGGATTAGCTAAATGCTGCGGATCAGACTCACAAGACACTTCTTTAATTTCTGGAAATAAAGTCTTTGCGTGCTCAATGGTGCGCGCCAACTCGTCTTCCAATACAGTTGTGGTACCGCCACCGATGTACATGGACTCGAAACGATAGCCGAGGTCTTTGGCCATCTGCATTTCTTTACGCAGGGCTATAAAATAGGCGCGTGCTTTTTCTTCGTTAAATAAAAAACGGTGGAAAGTACAAAATGAGCACAAGGTATGGCAGAACGGGATATGCGCATACAGCATGTATTTCTTGCCCTCAACCGGCTTTGGCATGCGGTCGGCAGAAATCGTATCTAGCTTGAGGTTCTTATCAACAAAATACTGCATGACGCGCTCCAATGAGCTCACCATCCAGTTGGGTACGGTAATATCAGCTTGATAAGGGGTAATTATTTTGCTGTCTGGTAAAACAATTGAAGATGACATGGTTACTCCGGGCCCACGCTTGAACACCTCAAGGCGCGCCGATAAATTTATGCAGTTAACTTAGCGTAGGTCTAATCCCCTTCACCTACGTATTTTTAGGTATTAGCTTACACAATCATCACCCAACAAACTGTGAACAAGCTATCACTAATATTCACTCCCCTAACAAGTTTAACTTTATTTAATGTTGATCTTAGTCAAAAGATCACTATTTGATAACTAAGTAAACAAAAACACCCCAGTTAGGGCTGGGGTGTTTTTATTGGCAGTTTATACGCGATTACTCTTTGTATTTTAACGTGCCGTTCTCTTTGATTTCATCATACCAAAGGTTGTGGTGTTGCTTTGCCCACTGCTCATCACAGTAACCAGAAACCATACACTCCATACCACCTTCAGACATAACTGTTGCCATGAAGATATGTACGATAGAGAAAGCAGTAATCACGATTGCGCTCACTGAGTGCAATACTAGTGCAATTAAGCTTAGTGTGCGGCTTGGTTCAAACAAGTTAGGGAATAATAGCAACATACCTGATGCTGAGATAACTAGGCCAAAGAAGGCAAATGCCCAGAACCATAATTTCTCACCCGCGTTAGCAAAACCTGCGTCAGGGTGCTTACCTTTAAATGGACCAAAGTTAATGTAGCCACCAACGTACATCATCCACTTAAGGTCGTACATTTTTGGTAGCTGGTTTTTAGCCCAAAGTAGCGTCATTAATGCCCAACCTAGCATGAACGGAATCGCCATGTAGTCGTGGATTAATTTCGCAGAGTTGATTAAACCGGCCCATAAACCTTCTCCAACGTACGGCTGCAGGAAGAAGCGACCCGCTAGCAAAGTTAAACCCGTTAGGATTAACAGCAAACAAGGGATAGCACCCAACCAGTGAATCGATACGTCGAACTTAGACCAACGATAAACTAACTTGCCTGTGAAACCACCGTGCAGTTTAGAGATACCATTGATTTTGATAAACACCACAAAGACGATGATCATGCCGAACAGTGCAGCGGTTAATGCCGGAGCAAGTAAGTCGCTACGTAGCTCGAACACGCGTAAATCATAAGTGTTGATCAGCTGTTCGTGAGCTTGACCATGAGATGTGGTTACGCCTTTGGCACCCTCTTTAACTTGGGCCCAAATTTGTCCTTCAGTCTCTGTCGCTGTATTTGTGTCAGCCATGCTTACACCGCTAAATAGCAAGGTGATAGCAACGCTTAACATAATAAATAAATTTTTCATGTTACATCCTTCTGGCTCACTAGGCGCTGCAAGCAGCGCCTAGATTAATCGGACTAACTCAGGATGTGAGGATTAACCCCAAATCGCCTTGTTAGAGCCACGAGAAGCAACACGCTCACGGAAGATGTTAGAAACAACTTCTGCATCACCAGCAAGCAGTGCTTTAGTCGCACAAAGCTCAGCACACATAGGTAGCTTACCTTCGGCGATACGGTTAGCACCGTATTGCTTACGCTCTTTGTCAGAGTGGTTCTCTTCTGGGCCACCGGCACAGAAAGTACACTTGTCCATCTTGCCACGGCCGCCAAATACTGACTTTTGTGGGAACTGTGGAGCACCGAATGGACATGCATAGAAGCAGTAACCACAACCGATACAAGTGTCTTTGTCGTGAAGTACGATGCCATCTTCTGTTTTATAGAAACAGTTTGCTGGACATACAGCCATACAAGGCGCATCACTACAGTGCATACATGCAACTGAGATAGATGCTTCACCAGGCTTACCGTCGTTAATCGTCACTACGCGACGACGTTGAATACCCCACTCTAGTGCAGAGTCGTTTTCGTTCTTACATGCTGTGACACAGCCATTACATTCGATGCAGCGCTTGGTATCACATAAAAATTTCATTGTAGCCATATTGGCAATTCTCCTAGCTTAATCTGCAACTATGCTTTGGTGATTTGACAAAGCGATGCTTTGGTTTCTTGCATCTGCGTGATTGGGTCATAACCGTAAGTTAGAGCCGTGTTCGCAGATTCACCTAGAACATAAGGTACAGTGCCTTCTGGGTAGTTAGGCGCTAAGCTTTCACCGTGCATTTCACCTGCGAAGTGGTATGGCATCCAAGTAACGCCTGGTTTAACACGAGGTGTAACCATAGCTTTAATCTTAATGCGACCACCTTCTGCACCCTCTAGCCATACTGTGTCACCGTTACGGATACCGCGATCAGCAGCATCAGCAGGGTTGATTTCAACAAACATTTCTTGTTGAAGCTCAGCTAGCCATGGGTTAGAACGTGATTCTTCACCACCACCCTCGTACTCAACTAGACGACCAGAAGTAAGACCTAGTGGGTACTTATCTGTGTTGTCATTGTCTTGAATAGTCTTGTACAGAGTAGGCAGACGATGAATTTGCATATCATCGTAAGTTGGGTACTTAGATACAAGGTCACGACGAGGCGTGTATAGCGGCTCGCGGTGTACAGGTACTTGGTCAGGGAAAGTCCAAACAATACAACGAGCTTTTGCGTTACCGTAAGGGATACAACCGTGCTTCATAGCAACACGTTGGATACCACCTGAGATATCAGTCTTCCAGTTTTTGCCTTCTGCATGTACTTTCTCTTCTGCAGTTAGCTCGTCCCACCAACCTAGCTGTTTCAGCATGTCAGCAGTGAATTCTGGGTAACCGTCTTGGATTTCAGCACCTTTAGAGAAGCTGCCTTCAGCAAGTAGGTTCTTACCTTGATACTCGATACCGTAACGCGCACGGAAGTTACCGCCGCCTTCAAGTACGTGCTTGTTTGTGTTGTACAGAATTTGAGTACCAGGGTGCTTCTGCTCTGGTGTACCCCAACATGGCCAAGGCATACCGTAAGTATCGCCTTTAGCAGGACCACCCGCAGCTTCAAGAGTCTTGTTGCTGAAAGTACCCCAGTTTTGAGTGTGTTGCTTGATACGCTCAGGGCTTTGACCTGTCATACCGATTGTCCACATACCGCGGTTGATTTCGCGAGTAATGTCTTCAATCACTAGCATGTCTTTGCTGTCTTTAGCGATACGCTTAGTGTACTCGTCAGCAAAGCCAAGCTTTTGCGACAGACGGTACATGATCTCTAAGTCAGTCTTAGATTCAAATAGTGGCTCAACCACTTTTTCACGCCATTGTTGGCTACGACCTGAGTTAGATACTGAACCTTCAGTTTCGAACTGAGTACAAGCAGGAAGTAGGTAAACACCATTTTGACGACGGTGCATTACACCCGCCATTGTTGGGAATGGGTCCACAACAACTACTGTATCCATCTTGTCTAGTGCATCACGAACGTCTGACTGACGAGTTTCAGTGTTAACTGATTGACCCCAGAAGAAGCCCATGCGAACGCGGTCTTTCTGCGCTAGTTTTTCAGGTGTTTCTAGTACACCGTCATGCCAACGAGAACATGGAATACCAGGCGTGTTCATTGGGATACGACCTAGGTATTCGTTTTGGTCGAAACGACCTTTAACCCAGTCAAATTCTAGATCCCAAACGTTTGACCAGTGCTTCCAAGAACCGGTCTTAAGACCGTAGTAACCTGGTAGCGTGTCAAATAGTAGACCTAAGTCAGTTGCACCCTGTACGTTATCATGACCACGGAAGATGTTAGTACCGCCACCTTGTTTACCCATGTTACCTAGAGCAAGCTGAAGGATACAGTAAGCACGAGTGTTAGCATTACCAACGTGGTGCTGAGTACCACCCATACACCATACAACCGTACCTGGACGGTTTTCAGCCATTAACTTAGCTGCTTGGTATACTTCTTCTTCGCTACAACCTGTGATGTCTGCAACTTCTTTAGGTGGGAACTTTTTCACTTCCTCGCGGATGGCATCCATTTCGAATACACGTTGCTCGATGAAAGTTTTGTCTTCCCAACCATTTTCGAAGATATGCCATAACATACCGTAGATGAATGGAATGTCAGTACCAGGACGTAGACCACAGTGAAGGTCTGCGTGAGCTGCTGTACGAGAGTAACGTGGATCTACCACGATAATCTTAGCGTTGTTCTTCTCTTTCGCGATCAGAATGTGCTGCATTGCTACTGGGTGAGCTTCAGCCGGGTTAGCACCGATGAAGAAAATAGCATTGGCATTTTGAATGTCGTTGAAAGAGTTAGTTTGCGCACCGTAACCCCAAGTGTTAGCAACACCGGCTACAGTGGTAGAGTGACAAATACGTGCAGAGTGGTCGACGTTGTTCGTACCCCACATTGCCGCAAATTTACGGTACATGTAGCAGCCTTCGTTCGAGAACTTAGCACTACCCATGAAGTATAAAGAGTCTGGACCTGATTCTTTGCGGATGTCTAACATCTTGTCGCCAACTTCGTTGAAAGCTTGCTCCCAAGATAGTTTCTTCCACTTACCGTCTACCAATTTCATTGGGTATTTAAGACGTTTCTCACCGTGACCGTGCTCACGTAGCGCAGCACCTTTTGCACAGTGACCACCAGCGTTGAATGGGTGATCGAATGCAGGCTCTTGACCAGTCCATACACCGTTTTGTACTTCAGCGTATAAACCACAACCTACAGCACATGCAGAACAAACGGTACGTTTGATTTCAATTGGCGCATCGTGCGGTACATCTTTCGCTTCTGCACGGCGCATCATGCCAGTGCCTAACATTGAAGCGGCAGCGATACCACCAGTGGTAACACCCACTTGCTTCATAAATTGACGACGGTTAATGCCTAAGCTTGCTGTTTTAGCTTCTGTGGCCGTCGCAGACTTACGAGTTAGTTTCATCTAAATTCTCCTAATCCTAGCCGCGTAAGCTATCGTAGTAACTGCGTACGTGAGCAGTTTCTTGATAGCCTTTTGATTTTGTATTGATTGCACTTGGCGCTTGCGCCTGTGCAATACTGATTCCGCTAACTGCTAATGCAGCACTTGCAGTGCCACCAACAGTTATCGCTTTCAGCAAAGATCTGCGGTTCAGATCGGGCTGTTGCTTACTCATCTTTACTCCTAAATGAAAGTGACCTTTCATAGAAAACAAATATATAAAAGGCACTTTTCAGACTGACTTGTTAGTTTTTTGTTTACAATTCGTCTAGTTACGCAGGTTCATCAGGCTGCGTATTTAAAGTGCAAACGCACTATAAAGATAAAGACAAGGGCAGTTTTTGACGTGACATCAGCTTTTGTTAATTTTTAAGGTTTTTTAACTTAAAAACGTCTACCAAATCACACTTATAAACATGCATTTTTTGTGGGGTTTTAGAGAGGATTTTTATTAAAAACAATATGTTAATTTGAGGTTAAATTTATCGAGTTTTCGCGATAACAAAGGACTGTACCACTTTAGGCATACAAAAATTAGCAGCACCTAAATGATGCATGTGAATTTGCACCCATGTTGAGAATTTGCAAACACCCATAAAAAAGCCCGTGACCAGATGTATCACGGGCTTTTCAATTTTCGACTAGTGCGAATTAACGAGTAACGCTTAGTCTTTGTACTTTAATGTGCCGTTATCTTTGATTTCGTCATACCAAAGGTTGTGATGCTGGATTGCCCAGTTTTCATCACAGTAGCCAGACACCATACACTCCATACCGCCTTCACTCAGTACGGTTGCCATCCAGATATGTACAATCGTAAATGCAATCAAAATTGCCGCACTTACACCATGAACTAACAGCGCTAGCATAGAAGCTTCACGCGGTAAATCTAGGTTAGGCAGTACTAGCATTAAGCCCGAAACACTGACAAACAGACCAAAGAAGACCAGCGTCCAGAACCACATTTTCTCACCCGCGTTCGCAAAACCAGCATCTGGATGCTTGCCTTTGAACGGGCCAAAGTTAATGTAGCCACCAACCACTAAGAACCACTTTAGGTCGTACAGTTTAAAGGTTTGCAATGGCATCCACTTAATCACACAAAGTAACCAAGACAGGATAAACACAGGACCTGCCCAATCGTGTGAGAATTTACTGAATGCGATAATGCCAGCCCATAAGCCTTCGCCAATATACGGTGCAAGGAAGTGGCGCCCTAGCATAATCAGAATACCCGTCACCATCAGTAATAAGCAGGCTACTGCCATTATCCAATGTAACCAAATATCAGCTTGACTCCAGCGGGCAACCATCTTGCCAGAGAAACCTTTATCTAGTTTTGACGCGCCATTCACCAGGTAAAACACTAAGAATGCAGCGAACACACCTACCACAGCTAGCGCAATTGCAGGCTTAAGGTATGTGTCGCGGGCGATTTTGCCTTCGTTACCAACCACATTGATCAGCACGTTAGACTCTAGGCCTTTGTCTGTACTGTATCCAGACTCGCCAGCTTTCACGGCGCGCCATAGATCGGCATCACTCGTTCGTGTTGTTGCTTGTTGCTGGCTTGATTGTTCATCGGCAGCAAAAGCAGTCGACGTGATTAACCCAAGTCCCATTACTAGAACTAACAGAGCAATTACGCTGTACAGTGATTTGTTTAACGATGCGTTTAACATTGTCACTCCTTGTTGGGCTGCGAGCGCACCCGCAGCCATTGCTCTTGGTTAGATCATTTCACCGGTTTTAGGGTTGTAGCCCCAAATGACATTTGGATTACCGCGTGCCGCCATACGGTTACGGTAAATGTCAGAAACCACACCAGCATCACCAGCAAGTAGCGCTTTAGTTGCACAAAGCTCAGCACACATAGGTAGCTTACCTTCGGCAATACGGTTAGCACCGTACTTGTGACGTTCTTCGCTTGAGTGATTTTCTTCCGGACCACCAGCACAGAAGGTACATTTGTCCATCTTGCCGCGGCTACCAAATGCAGTCTTTTTAGGGAACTGCGGTGCACCAAACGGACAAGCATAGAAACAGTAACCACAACCGATACAAGTATCTTTGTCGTGAAGTACAATGCCGTCTTCTGTACGGTAGAAACAATCTGCCGGACACACTGCCATACAAGGCGCATCAGTACAGTGCATACATGCCACTGAAATAGACGCTTCGCCTGGCTGACCATCGTTAATTGTCACCACGCGGCGACGTTGAATACCCCACTCTAAAGCAGAGTCGTTTTCGTTTTTACATGCTGTGACGCAACCGTTACACTCGATGCAGCGTTTGGTGTCACATAGAAATTTCATGACTGCCATAATGGCTTATCTCCTCATCAAGTTTCGGTTAGGCTTTGCTGATTTGGCACAAGCTGGACTTAGTTTCTTGCATCTGAGTCACAACGTCATAACCATAAGTCAGTACTGTATTTGCAGATTCGCCTATCACATAAGGCACAGTGCCTTCTGGATAGCTCTTCTCTAGGCTTTCACCTTCAAATACACCAGCAAAGTGGTACGGCATAAAGCTTTCACCAGCGATAACACGTGGGGTTACCATGGCTTTGACTTTAATCTTGCTGCCTTCCGGACTATGAACAAACACGTCATCACCATCGCGAATGCCGCGATCAGCTGCATCAGCAGGGTTCATCTCAATGAACATTTCTTGCTGTAGCTCTGCTAGCCATGGGTTAGAACGGGTTTCTTCACCACCACCCTCATACTCAACAAGACGGCCAGAAGTCAGTGCTAATGGGAAGTCCTTAGCAAAGTCTTTGTCTTGAATCGACTTATAAAGGGTTGGAAGACGTGCAACCATACGGTCATCGTAAGTTGGGTACTTAGCCACAAGATCACGACGAGGAGTGTATAGCGGCTCGCGGTGCACAGGAATATCGTCTGGGAAGTTCCACACAATCACACGTGCTTTCGCGTTACCGTATGGAATACAACCATGCTTGATTGCCACGCGCTGGATACCACCTGAAATATCTGTTTTCCAGTTTTTACCTTCAGCGTGTTTCTTCTCTTCAGCGGTAAGCTCATCCCACCAGCCAAGCTGTTTCAGCATGTCTGCAGTGAACTCTGGGTAACCGTCTTGGATTTCAGCGCCTTTAGAGTAGCTGCCTTCAGCAAGAATATTGTTACCGTTATGCTCAACACCGTAACGCGCACGGAAGTTACCACCACCGTCTTTCACTTCACGGCCTGTGCGGTACAGAATTTGTGTACCTGGGTGCTTCATTTCTGGTGTGCCCCAACAAGGCCAAGGTAAACCGTAAGTTTCACCTCTCGCTGGGCCACCTGGCGCTTCCAGTGAATCTACGTCGAATGTACCCCAGTTTTGCTGGTGCATCTTCAGACGCTCTGGGCTTTGCCCCGTGTAACCAACCGTCCACATACCGCGGTTGAACTCGCGAGTAATGTCTTCGATGACAGGCTCTTCACCTTTCACTTCGATGTTCTTGAAGAACTCTTTCTCAAAGCCCCATTTCTTAGCCAGTTTGTACATGATCACGTGATCAGGTAGTGACTCGAATAATGGTGTGATGACCTGATCGCGCCACTGCAGTGAGCGGTTAGATGCAGATACAGAGCCGTAAGTCTCGAACTGAGTTGCAGCAGGTAATAGATACACACCGTCTTTACGGTTGTGCATAACACCCGCCATAGTTGGGAATGGGTCAACAACCACAACTGTGTCCATTTTATCCAGTGCTTGACGCACCTCGCGGCCACGAGTTTCGGTGTTAACCGACTGTCCCCAGAAGAAGGCAAGACGGATATTGTCTTTCTGCGCGATTTTAGCACTGTCTTCTAGTACACCATCGTGCCAACGAGAACACGGAATACCTGTCGAGGTCATAGGGTCTTGGCCAAGGTAGTTACCTTGGTCGAAGCGGCTTTTCACCCACTCGTAATCAAGATCCCACACGTTTGCCCAGTGCTTCCAAGAGCCGGTCTTCAGACCGTAGTAACCAGGTAGGGTATCGAACAATAGACCGAAGTCAGTTGCACCCTGTACGTTATCGTGACCACGGAAGATGTTCGCGCCGCCACCTGAAACGCCCATGTTACCTAGCGCTAATTGCAAGATACAGTAAGCACGAGTGTTAGCATTACCCACGTGGTGCTGAGTACCACCCATACACCAAACAATGGTGCCAGGCTTAGTTTCAGCTAACATTTTCGCTACGCGGTACATTTGTGCTTTTGGCACACCGACAATGTTTTCAACTTCTTCTGGGTGATACTTCTTCACTTCTTCTTCGATACGTTCCATGCCGTATACACGTTGAGAAATGAACGACTCATCAGTCCAGCCATTTTCGAAGATATGCCATAGAAGACCGTAGATGAATGGGATATCAGTACCTGGACGAATATGCACAAACTCATCAGATTTTGCTGCTGTGCGAGTAAATCGAGGGTCAACTACAATGATTTTCGCGCCGCGCTCTTTACCCACAAGAATGTGCTGCATAGCAACTGGGTGAGCTTCACATGGGTTAGAACCAATGAACAGCATGCATTTAGAGTGGCGGATATCGTTAAACGAGTTAGTTTGCGCACCGTAGCCCCAAGTGTTAGCAACACCGGCTACCGTGGTAGAGTGACAAATACGTGCAGAGTGGTCGACATTGTTGGTGCCCCACATCGCCGCAAATTTGCGATAAAGATAAGCTTGCTCGTTTGAGAATTTCGCACTACCCATAAAGTACAGAGAATCTGGGCCTGACTCTTTACGGATGTCTAATGCTTTTTGACCAACTTCTTCAATGGCTTGATCCCAAGAAAGTTTCTTCCACTTACCGCCTTCAAGTTTCATTGGGTACTTAAGACGTTTTTCACCATGGCCATGCTCACGAAGTGAAGCACCTTTTGCACAGTGGCCACCTTGGTTAAATGGGTGGTCAAATGCTGGCTCTTGGCCTGTCCAAACACCGTTTTGTACTTCAGCGTAAATACCACAGCCTACTGAACAGTGAGAACAAATAGTACGTACAACATCTGTTGGTGCATCATGAGGTACATCTTTAGCTTCAGCTTTACGCATCATACCTGCGCCAAGCATTGAAGCTGCGGCAATTCCACCTGTCGCTAAACTAGCTGACTTTAAGAATTGGCGACGGTTAAGACCTAAGCCCGGCTTTTCAGCCTTTGCGACCGTGTCTGTTTTGCGGGTTAATCGCATCACACACTCTCCTTTATTATTTGCTTAACGAGGCATAGTAACGACGGATATGCTCTGTCTCGCGGTAGTTGTCAGATTTTGGCTCTGCGGCAACTTTAGGTGCCGCAGCCGAAGCTGATGCACTTACACTCGCTACAGCACCTGCCGCACCACCAATCGCCAATGCTTTAAGCAGTTGACGACGGCCCATGTCGGAAGCTTGCTTCTTCATAGTGTCTCCTTGTTGAAAAGCCCTAACCCTGGTTAGGGCAAAAATGCGATGGTTTGGTTAGCTTTCAAAAAGGCTAACCTTACTCATCAATTTACTTTTACGACTTCGTCGTTTTCAGCTACCGGCTCTAAGTCAGCACTACCTGGACAATTCACCGGAATATCTAAACTCAACTGCTCAAACTCAACGGCTTCGGTCTCAAAAAAGGCCTCAGCCAGTTTGGCAACTGCAAGATAAAATTGTGCGCTTGGGCAGCGCGCTAATGTTTCACAAAAACGTGTGATCCAAGAACCGATATGACGCTGGTAGAAAGCAAGCTGGCGGTAGCCTGGCGCTTCCATAATGAGCGTACCCATCACCTCACATAGTGCGGCAACGTGATCTTCTGGCTCTTTAACGTTTTCTTCGCGTTCAAAACCCATTTGCATTAGGTCGTTACGTAGCAGTGCTAATGGTTTATCCATTAATGAACCGGTTTGGAACCAGCTGCCATAAGGCATAATTTCACCACTACCTACACCGTAAAAGATGGCAAAGTACTCATCTTCTAGTGCTTCAACATCAGCTTTTTTAGCCGCTTCACGCAGGCCAACCCAAGCTGTGCTCATGTTGTTGTCTTCTTCCTCTTCAACTTCCAGCTCAGCTAAAAATTGCAATAATTCAGCGCTTGGATGACGGCGTAACAACGCAGCTAATAGCTGATAAATATCGGCTCTAAGCTGATCGTTTTCTTTCACTTCTCTCACATTTTCGGTCATAACTTCGGTCATAGCTGATCTCTTATCGCAATTGCTTTTCTGGATCTTGAAGGATGTCTTCAAACATATCTTTCACGCGGCAGTCGCCACACATTTTTAGTCGCTCCACATTGGCACTAAAGGCACTGTGTTCACCTACCATATCGAGCATTTTGTGCACCATAGACTGAGTAGCAAATGGCGCGCCGCAGCTTATACATTCAAATGGTGGCTCATCTTTAAGGGTTTGCTTAGCGCTGCGCTCGTCGGCATTAAAGTTAACTTGCGAAACTAGGCTAATCACCTTTTCAGGACATGAGGTTTCACACAAACCACATTGCACACAGTCTTGCTCTACAAAGTGCAGTGCAGGAGTATCGCCACCATCGGTCAGTGCTTGAGTTGGACAAGTTGACACACATGACATACACAAGGTGCACTTGTCTTGGTCAACGACCACTTTGCCGTAAGGCACATTGGCGATACTTAATTGAGTATCGATTGCTGCTGCCTGGCTATTGAGATGGTCAATTGCTTGATACAACACATCACGCTTGGCATTAGCTGCATCGCTTGCTTGCAGCGTCATTGGCACCACAACTGGCCATGAGTTGCTCACCACTAAATCGGCATCTAGGCTAGCGAGATCTTCAACACCAATGACACGCAGGCGCTGAGGTTGACCCATTTCATCTAGAATGCGATTGGCAAGTCCTAGCTCACCTTCAAGCATTTGGTTGAGCGTTGGCGCGGTAGCTGGGGTATTTAAAATCAATACTTCACGTGCGCCAAAGGCAAGCGCTGCTAACCAGTGGTCAATGCTCGCTACTGTAATCTCTTCCAGCGCCACAGGTAGTACGTCACCACTTAGGTTGTCGTCAATCGCTTCACTGCCCACACCTTCATCATGGAACATAATCACGGGCGCAACTTGAGCATCAGCGCGGTAGCGGCTAATTAACTTTTCAAGATAGCTGTGTAGTGCTTTTGGTGTCGGTAGGTCATAGCTAATGGCGCCTGTTGGACAAAGGTTGGTACAACTGCCTGCGCCATGACAAAGATAAGGGTCGATTTCGATTTTCTGTTCAATGCTGCTAATAGCATCGGCAGGGCAGAAGTTCAGGCAGCGGTTACAGCCATTTACGCCGTTGCGGCTATGGGCACATACATCTTCGTTAACTTTAACGTAGCGCGGCTTATCGAATTCACCCACCAGCTCAGGAATTTGTGCAATAGCATCATCTAGCTTGGCTTGGTCTTGACCAACATAGAAGTAGCCTGCTGGCAGCATTTCTAGATTAATACAAGGTTGGTCACTTAAATCAAGAATGGTATCAAAGTGAGCCTGACGCACTGCCACCACGCTTAACTGCGCTGTGCCATTGTCACCTTCAACGCTTACCTGGAATTGGCCTAGGAAGCCTTTAATACTGATAAGTTTGTTGTAGTAGCTTTCAACTTCAGTTGCGGCGTTCATCACTTTTTCTAAGTGGTCGTCATCTTGGCTGGTGATGTCACCATTGGCCAAAATAACACGGCTCCCCATCATTGAAAGTTTATCTGCCGCTAAGCGGGCAAGATCTTCAGGGCCAATAATAAGCACATGGCCTTGAGTGGTATAACTGACGGTTGGCGGGATCAGATTCTGCAAAATCTGCGTACTCGCCATGGTTTGCTGCCGAGCTTTTTTAAGCTCTAGCTGGTTTTGTATCATACTCATCGCGTTCCTAACTTGATGCCAATTAGCGCAAGGTAAACTTGGCTTAGCATTTAAGTACTGTTTTGGATAGCTTTAACCGCTACACAGTCACAACTTGCTTAGGTACTAAGTAGTTGTATTCGCCTCATCACTGGCTTGTGCATGCTTTACCAGAGCATCACTCTGGTGGTGCATAGGGTTTAGCTCGTCTGCCGTAACAGTTTGGTTTAGTTCTAGGTTATCTTGTTCTAAGTTATCTAGTTCGTCGCCTGCCAATGCTAAAGTTTCATCAGTTTCAGCATCTGTATCTGCGGCGATTTGCTCCTGCGCATCCTCTTCTTTATCTTCATCCTTGATCACATGGCGGAATACTTTCTTAGCCAGCTCCGCAGATACTTCAGGCGACAACTTAGGCTGATTGGTGTAATCAAGCGCATATTCAAGCAAGCCATCAATTTCGTTGTATTGTGGTTGCTTCCACAGCGCTTTAAGCGCAGCTTGTTTTGCCGCAGGGTCAACGTTGTCAGCCATAAAACTGGCAAAGCTACCGCCTACTTCAATCGACTCAGGATCAGGTAAATCCTCAGCAGTTAAAACTTTGTCTTGTGTTTGTTCAACTTGCTCCAGTTGAGTGTCGTTTGCAGCTTGTTCAGCTTGCGTCTCTTGCTCGACTGTTAGCGCTTGTTGTTCAGCAGTTTGCTCATTGACCTGCTCAGTGAGCTGCTCATCGGCTTCCTTAGCTACTTGCTCCTTGCGCTGTTGCCAGCGACTCAGGAAACCACTCATTGCATTCTTCCTCCAAGGTTCGCACTCGGACCTTGGTTTTTGCGTCGGTTAACATGCTTACGACGGTGAGCACTAATTTCAACTTCGCCATGTTTTGTAATAAACGCTTCAATCCAGCAAGCTACTGCAGTTGGCATTGGAATATTAAGGACTGGCGTGTCAGCTTCTAAACAACCTGCGCCCACATTTTGGTCTGCTGAAATTGCAGCAGGGATCCAGGTGCCATCTTCCAATTCATCACACACGATATAGAGCATGGTGTTATCCATATCGAGATTTAAACGGTAGCTGCCGCGTTGGTCGCGATATAACTCAAGCAGGATAAGATGCGCTCCTTCTGGCGCAGCCTGGTTACCCGGAACAAATTGATCCACTTCCCAGCGCACTGAATTCCAGCGACCCATTTGGGTTTCTACCTTCTTCAGCGATACATACATTGGCCAAACATTATCAGTACGTTGCATAAAACTCGTTGCCTCTGAATACTTGCCATTAAATAAACTTGTGATACCACCCCAGCAAAGCGATGCTCACCTGTGACTCACTCAATACGTTAGATAGGAGCAAAAATAGTGCCAATAATTTTGAGTAAATAAGTTTGAGCTAGATCGCTAAAACCTAGGTCTAGTTGGGACAATTTGTCCGAGAGCTTTATAAAAGTAGGACAAAACAGGCCGATTCCCAGTGAGGATTTTGCAAGACTTGCGCTAGATCACGCTATGACAGCCTCAATAGCTCTGAAATTACAGAAATTGCTATGCTGAAAACAATTCGACCTTAGGTTAATCCAACTCACTATTAAGGCTCCTGCGCTATGACAGATACCCCTCAAGTCGCTGCTGCAAACAAGGTAAAACTGGTTAAAACTCAGGCACAAGTGCCGCTAACGCTGCCAGTAAAAGCCATTGATGACAAAGGCGAGCTAGTCGATAAATTTGTTGCCTGTGAACGACCATTGACTGTGTATTTGAACTGGCGCCCAATCGTGACCTTAATGACGTTAGGCGCTAAACCTGAGTCGCTCACGTTGGGCTATTTGAAGAATCAGGGCTTTATTAGTGACTTGAATTTACTGGAGTCTGTCATCGTTGATTGGGATGTAAATTCAGCGGCGGTAATTTCTAAAGAAACCTCTGATGATATTGAAGAAAAGCTATCAGAAAAGACTGTAACCTCAGGCTGTGGTCAAGGCACAGTGTATGGCGGTTTGATGCAAGGGCTCGATGATATTAGCCTGCCAACACCGAGCATTAAGCAGTCGTTGATTTATCAACTGTTAAAAAACATCAATGCTTATAACGACACTTACAAAAATGCCGGTGCTGTGCATGGTTGCGGTATTTGTCAGGACGATCAGATCCTTGCCTTTGTCGAAGATGTTGGCCGTCACAATGCGGTGGACACGCTAGCCGGAGATATGTGGTTAGAGCAACAAGCAGGCGCAGATAAAATCTTCTACACCACAGGCCGCCTAACCTCTGAAATGGTGATTAAAGTGGCCAAGATGGGCATTCCAATTTTGCTGTCACGTAGCGGTGTAACCCAAATGGGTCTAGAGTTAGCGCAAAAGCTAGGTATTACGCTGATCGCTCGCGCCAAAGGTCGTCACTTTTTGGTGTACCACGGCGCTGAAACCATTGAGTTTGATTGTCTCGCTAAAGACTAGCTCACAGGCTCAAGACCACCAGCTCAAACCCACTCGTTCAAACCAAAGATCAGCTCAGCTGCAGCCACTGCTTTTGCGTGGCTGCATCCATAAAACTCCAGGCAAGAATACGAGTTATTTTATTGCCCTGATGCATGTCGATTTGCTTAACTTGAGCCGCTTTATGCTTAGCCAATAGCGCCTTACACGGTTTAAGATTTTCCGACTTAGACACTAAGGTGGTAAACCAACGCACCTGAAATGCAAACTGTTTGCTCTCGTTAATCATATTACTGAGGAACTGAATCTCACCACCATCGCACCACAGCTCCGCCTTCTGACCACCAAAATTTAACTCGCCCTTGGTATTAGTTTGCGCTGCGGCTTTATTGCCAATTGCTTTACTTTGACCAGCCGCTTTATCACCAAATTTAGCCTTTCTGTTGGCATCCAGGTTAGCTAGTTTACGCTTAGTGCCCGCCATGGCATCAGCAAGTGACTTGTGAAACGGCGGGTTACATAGCGTGACATCAAAACGGTCATCTGCGTGAATGACTCCAACAAACACATTGTCTGCATTAGCTTGCTGACGTAATTGCAGTTGCGTCGCCGTTAGCGAGTTAGCTGTGGCAATTTGTCCCACATTGTCCAATGAGATTGGGTCAATGTCGCTCGCCACAAACTGCCATTGGTATTCGCGAATGCCCAGCAGTGGATAAACGCCATTTGCGCCAGTGCCGATATCCAGCGCTTTGACTTTGCGTTTGCTACCAGCACGCGCACCAATGAGATCGGCAATATAGTGCAGATAATCAACCCGCCCAGGAATAGGCGGGCACAAGAAGCCTTGAGGGATATCCCATTCTCGAATGTCATAGTCGCTATATAAGATCGCGCCATTAAGTGCTTTTACCGCTAATGGATCGGCAAAGTCTATCGACAAATGACCAAAATCATTGGTTTTTACATGCTTACGCAAGCTAGGTACCGCTTTGATTAAGCGTTCAAAATCATAGCCATGATTGTGCTTATTGCGCGGATGCAGTGATTTGCTGATATTGCGCTTACCAACTGCCGCTTTTTGCGAACTTTTGCTGCTGATTTTGGCGGATTTATTGGTGCGTTTTTTCGAAGAAGCGGACTTGCTGACTGGGCGATTTTGCTTATTGTTTGCAGAGCGAGCCTGATGTTGGCTCGCCTTAGAAGATGATTTTGCAGACATTGATATACTGGTGTTAATCCTACAGTTGCTAAGCGCAACGGGGTTAATCGTACAAGTATTTGGTAAATAACAGATTAACTACAGTGGCTTTGCCCGTTTCTTGTTCTATCAAGCGATTAACGGTTTCGAAGCACTCGCGGCGAATTTCTTCACGCCCAGCAAGTGACTTTACTTTATCTTCCGCCTGATTACCTAGAATCTCCACAATAGCAGAGCGTAGTAGTGGATCATGATGTTCTAGGTCAACCAAATCATTCGGGTTAGACACCATCAGCTCGACACTGATTTTAACAAAGCCAAGCTTTTTGCGATTGGAAATATAGTTGGTGACGATATCTGGCTCAAAGCCATAATAAGCATATTCTTGCTCATCTTCTGCCACTGCAACTTTGACACTTAAAAGTAAACTCAACACCATCAGCAGTGAAGCGATTCTTTTCATTAAGGAGTCTCCGCAAAAAGTCATGTGTAATTAATAATCTACAGTGTAAACCTTGATTATAGTTTTTGCCTAGTCGCTGACATGGTAAACTGCGACTCGCCACGTATTGTAACGAGTTTTTGATGACAGTGACTAGTGTTAGCTTCCCCTATGGTGAGTCCATTCAATGGTTTTCTCCTAAAACCAGCCACAACTTGCCGCAAACCCAATTAAAAGATTGGCTGTTGGATGAAGGAAGCCTGACGCAAAAACTTAAAGCCCACTGTCAGCAATTTAGCGTAACCGTGCTGGGCGAACATTTGCATTCGCCGTTAGACGGTGAGTGCCCCCACAGCCAGCATCCGATGTGGATCCGCGAAGTATTACTGTCACTCGATGGCACACCTTGGGTATTTGCCCGCACCCTGATCCCACAATCAATTATCGATAGCCCGCAACACACCTTCGCCACCCTGGGTAATCGCCCACTAGGAGAGCTGTTATTTAACAGCGAACACATCACGCCAGGTGATATTGAAGTGGCGCAATTTGCTAGCTGCGGCAAGCTCGCTTACCTGGCGCAAAGCCTCAAGCAGGAAGTATCTGATACTTTATGGGGACGCAGACGCTACTTTGACCTGGAAGGCCAACAACTCATCGTTAGCGAAATCTTCTTACCCGCAGCGGTAAAGCACATAATGGCGCAATAATTACCTCTCAATTTAGTACCTTCACGGTTTTACTCATTAACGCCATAGGAACAAAAAGCGCTCAGTCACATAGGTAACAGAGCGCTTCATGAACGAGTAGACTTGTTTAAACGAATGAGCAAAAGTAAGCAGCCTAAACTCCTGCCAATACGCTCGCAAACCTAGGGTATACGTGCTTTCCTACGCAGCGCAAGAGCAGTGAGCGCAACGAGACCAAACCAGCCTAAACTACCGCCACCAGAGTCACCGCCAGTGGTTGGCTGCGGCTCAGGATCTGGAGTCGTAGTTGCAGCTGAAACCGTCACGGTTTGCGAAGCACTAGCCGTATTGCCAAGCTCGTCGGTCACCACAACTGACACATTGTAGCTACCCGCTGCAGCATACGTGTGAGAGACACTTGCTTGCGTACTACTATTACCGTCACCAAAATTCCATTGGTAACTCAAATCACCAAACCCTTGGCTGGCATTAGCAGCAAAACTGACAACCAGATTATTTGCGTTCGCTGTCATGGTGACTTGTGGATCAATAACCACTCGCACACTGTTACTGCTATTTACACTCGTGCCTGTACTGTCAGTCACAGTTAATGACACCGTATAATCACCCGAGCTGCCATAGGTGTAACTCGGCGTCATTTCTGTACTAGTCGCACCTGCAACGCCAAAGTCCCATTGATAGCTGTAGTTACCATCACCACCTGCAGCTTGAGCATTAAAGCTTACACTAGCTTGATTAGCAGAGTGGCTAAAGCTTGCTGACAGCTCAGCTGGCGCGACACCATCGCGCTTAAAGCGCACAGTAGCAGTCGTGCTATCCGTAGCCTGCGCAATTACCTCCATAGTGAGGCCAAGTTCTGGTAATTTGATCCCAGCTTGTGGTTTAGTTGGCGAACTATAGTCTTGCGAGTCGTCAAACATAGGATTAGCACTTAAGTGGTTGTCACCAAAGTAACTTTGTTGATCGTACAGGCTAAAGGCTGCGTCACGAATTTGTACGTCAGTGGTATTGCTACCAATGAGGTTTTGGTCAGCATCCACGACACCAATCAAACCTTCACCAGCATGTTGTGACGAGTTGTTGTCAGAAAATGCAAAATTTTCCAGCCATAATAGTACACCAGGCTCATACAAGCGTGAGGTTAAACCGGCATCAATATCTTGATGGGAACGCAGCTGCACTAGATATCGTTTGCGCTCGCCTGGACGTTCATCTGTAATGCGAGCATAGCCGCTGAGCGTCATAGCGCCGTCAGTTTCAGCGTCATCTTGATACACCGCAGTAGAGCTATTCTCGATGAGGATATTATCGATGGCGATACCATAGTCGCCCACCGCCTGGTCGGTCACATAGGTAAACTCCACTGTGACATTTTGTCCAGCATAGGCTGTTAGGTCATAAGTTAACTCCACCCAAGAATCGACTCCGGTTGCTCCAGGTACTGTGCTCGATTGCCCAGTAATAAAGTGATTCACCGCACCAAAATAAGGATTATTAACCTTAGTGTGATTACCGGGCACTGAAGTGCCATTGACCAGCACCTGCATATAGTCATAATCGACTTCGATGTTCCAATGAGCTTGGAACTTCAAGGTCAACGCAGAGCTTGTGGGCAATGCGGTTGTAAACGACATGCGATTATCTAACTCATGCCCTTGGCCAGAATAGTATTGATAGCTGCCGGCAAATGGCTGCTTAAAGGCGATGGTTGATGAGGGTAAATTAATCGATAATTGATTCACTTGCTCAGTGTTCACAGCATGATTAAGGGCAACATCTAACCCTGAGCTGGTAATACTTGATAACGGAATTTGCTGCTCGTTAACCCATTTACCCTTGTACTTGTTTTGTAAGAACGAGCGCGCATAAGGGCTAAAGCCTGTTGGCTGCGAGCCCGCAATTGAGCCTGTCCAGCTGCCACCAGACATCAGCGACCACGCCCCTACTGGCGAGCCATCTTCCGACGAGGTATTAATATCGTACTCATCAGGCAAGCCTAAGTCGTGGCCAAACTCATGGGTACAGACACCAATACCAGCATCAATGGGCTGAACTGTGTAGCCAAACACCTTCATGTTTCTACCCGGAATGGTATAACCAGTAGTTTGCTGGTCAACAAAAAAGCGGTGTGACCAAATAGCATCGCTGCCAAGCTTACCACCACCGGCCTCTTCACCAATACTCGAGTGGAACAGCATAATATGGTCAATGATGCCGTCTGGCTCATCGATGTTGCCATCGCCGTCGATATCGTATGGATCTTCAATATCATAAGTCGCCAGCTCAGCGTCGCTCATACCAGCCACAGCTTTGGTCACAGCCTCTTTTACTAACTCAGGTACAGCTTTATCGTCACCATTATCATTACCACCATAATAGGCGGCATTATTACTGGCGGTCACCCAATCGAGCACCTCACCGGTAAAGAAGAAGCTTTGCCCTGAGGCAGCTTGAAAATACTGATAAGCAGATTGCAAATTTTGATTGCTTGGGCCGTTAAATCCACTGGTTGAGAACAGTAGGTTTTGATAATGCGAGCTTGGATAGCTTGAGTAGTACATTTGTGTATCACTAGCACTCAAACCATTGTCGTCATGTTTAAGGTCTGGAAAATCCACCAGCACACCCATGACTTTAACGGTTTTAGTGACATCACTGTCAGCCATTAGACTCATGGTGTGAGATGCCTTGCCATGTTTATGTAGCTTAGCGTGCGCTTTCGCTTCCAGCGCAATGGGTTGATGACCGCGTAAATTACGACGACTAATATAAGCAGCGACAGCGGCTTGCTGCTCAGCAACACTCGCATCGCTCGCTAGTTCTCCTCGCTTTACTAGCCAGTAAAGAATTTGCTGTTTATTAATCACCCCTGGATCGGCCGGTGTACCATGATGCGGTGCACTCACTGCCGAGGTAGGCAGCGCCAAAGCACTGCCCAACACACTCGCTAGTACACTCGCCTTAACTGCTTTGTTCATGACGACTTCCTTACCTGTCTTATGACTCGCTATTATTGATAATTCTATAATAGCCAACGAATTCACAAAACATTAACAGGAGTTACCTGCGAAATATACGCCGATGGCAAGCTTTTTTAGTTCATTAGATGTGACGCTCTACTTTGGTCACGCCAACTCGCACCAAAACCAATAACAGGCTCACTTAAAATCAGTGATTTACCATTAGTTTTAAACAAATTGCCACAAGTTTGTCATCCTCAATTAGCCTAGTTTCATGCTACTCTTTACTACCCAGCTACAATTGAACAAACATCTTTTTAGGAATACCAATGGAAACCCTTTCAGCCGCCATAATGTTATTTTTGATTATGGATCCTCTCGGCAACCTGCCAATCTTCAGTGCAGTGCTAAAACATGTAGAAAAAAAACGCCGTAAACAAATCCTGATCCGAGAATTGCTCATCTCGTTGGCAATTATGATGGTATTTTTATTCACAGGTGAGGCCATTCTTAACTTCTTGAGTTTAAAACAAGAAGCAGTCTCTATTGCTGGCGGTATTATCCTGTTCTTAATTGGTATTAAGATGATCTTCCCATCAGAAGGCGGCATAAGTGGTGTTGCTGCAGGTGAAGAGCCGTTTATTGTCCCGCTAGCCATCCCACTCGTTGCGGGTCCATCCATCTTAGCTGCGCTGTTGTTACTGGCGCATACTGATCCAAACCGTATGACCGACTGGAGCCTAGCTCTGTTTGCAGCTTGGTCAGCTAGTGCGGTGATCTTGATGATGTCTGACGTATTCCACCGCTTATTAGGTGAAAAAGGCTTAACCGCTGTAGAGCGTTTAATGGGTATGTTACTGGTGATGATCTCAATTCAAATGTTACTTGATGGCATTATCGCTTATCTCGAGTTTGCCAAAACCCTGTAAGTTTGCGGTAAATACTGCATTGCTCGTAGGCATAAGTTAAATCAGCCTGGTGATGACTTGCGCTTCACCAGGCCCGCCCACATTGTAAATTCTGCTCAACTCCGCTATTTGCTTTGCTAAAACCCGTAACAGAAGTGATATACTGTAGCACTTTCGACTTTGACTACTTTATATACCTGTTAGGGAATCATGCTCTATCTCGTTGCCAGCTGTATCGCGCTATTATTTGGGCCGCTTTGCTACCGCTTTTTCTCCCAAGGCAGTGGGCTACAAAAAGCGCTCGACGGCTTTATTTTTGTCTCCCTTGGCGGACTTGTACTCATTCACATCATGCCTGAGCTTCTCGAGCATGGCGGCTGGCTAACGCTGGTTTTTGTTGCCCTTGGGCTTTGGGGGCCAACAGCCAGTGAGCGCGTATTTCATCAGTACTCCCACGTAACCCACAATATCACGCTAGCACTCGGTATCGGCGGACTATTGCTACATACCATCACAGATGGCAGCGCCATGGTGCTAGCTCAGCAAGATAACTATTCAATCATGTTGGCGATTGGGGTTATCCTGCACCGCTTACCCGTTGGCTTAGCCATTTGGTGGCTGCTCAAACCTCAAGTGGGAAGCAAATGGGCAAGCCTAGTCATTGCGGCAATGATGCTGCTAACTGCCGCGGGTTATTTTGGCAGTGAGCAAGTACTTGATCAGTTAAGTCTTGAAAATACAGCCTTGCTGCAAGCCTTTGTAACTGGCTCTATTTTGCATGTGGTGTTGCATCAACCTCATGTAGAGCATGATCAACAACAAACAGATAAATACCAGTACCACGCTGGAGTAGGCAGCCTATTAGGCTTGGGACTGTTAGCAATAATGCTACACTTTGATGCTGGCTGCAGTGCCAGTGGTGATGTTCACGACCATAGTCATCATCATGGACATGACCACGCTCAGGGGTTTGAGCAGTTGCTCGATTGGTTACTCCTAGTTGCACCTTACCTAGTGCTCGCTTATCTGGGCGCTGCGCTGCGTTTTAAGTTCGACCTAAAACCTGACAGCCACCATTTATTTGCCCAGTGGCTACAAAGACTTATCGGGCCTGAGGCACTCATTATTAGTTTGATGCTGCTTGGTCCCGTTTATGGGGTTATTCATTTACTCGTTGCGCTTGCATTAAGCCTGCTCCTAAGTAAACAAGTAATTGCGGTTACTGACCCACATTCACAGCTACCTAGCAGTCCTTGGCAATTTGGTTTTAGCCACATTGTCGACCGTAGCGCCCCTTGGGTTATTTTTAGTTTAGTGGTGGCTCATGTTATTGGTCATCCTTCAATGCCGTTTGCTAACCCTTATATACAGTTAGCTATTCTATTCGCAGTATTTTTACCGCTGCGTTTTTGCAACCTCGGCGCTGCTATCCTCGCAGTGGCTTTGGCGCTAAGTGGCTGGTCAGCTGCCGCAGTAGTCTTTGTGCTAATCGCCGCGCCGCTTATCAACTTGGCGCAATTTAAGCTTATGAGCGCCTTACAAATAGCTATGAGCATAGCTTGCATAATGGTTGCAGTCGCCGCTATCAACGCGATTGGACTACCACAAGCAAGCCAATACAGCTTACCAAGTTGGCTAAACGGTATTAGCTTAGCCATAATTGCGCTATTGTTTAGTGCAAGTTTGCTAAGAGTCGGCCCGCGAAAGTTCCTTGCCAGATTAATGCTGAGCCGACCTCATGCGCATCACCATTAGACTAAAGCAATTGGGCTGATATTTTTTGGAGTTTGAGTATGTGCATTTTGTTTATCGCTGTAGATACTCACCCCAAATATCCTCTCATAGTATGTGCTAATCGCGACGAGTTTCACCATCGCCCAACCCAGGCAGCCCAATACTGGCAAGCTGATAATAGTGATAAGCGCATTTTAGCAGGGCGAGATCTTCAAGCTGGCGGCACCTGGCTGGGCGTATCTGAAACAGGGCAGTTTGCAGGACTAACAAATATTCGCACAGCTCAGGCAGAGACCCACTTACGAAGCCGCGGTGAGCTCGTGGTCAATGCGTTAGTTCATCAGCTCGACCATCAATGGCTAGCAGAACACGCCGCACTATACTCACCCTTTAATTTGATTTACGAGCAGCAACAGACGCTGTTTTGCTTCAATAGCCAGCAGCAAACATCTACCCCATTAACTCAGGGCTTTCATGCCGTTAGTAATGGCTCACTTGATGAGAAGTGGCCGAAAATGGCAAAAGGCGAGCAAGCGCTAGAGCAGTTAATTAAGCAACAGGGTGAACTCGATATTAATCAGTTGATTGAGATCATGCTCGACAACAGCACAGCTAAGGATGAGCTACTGCCACAAACTGGTATTAGTTTGGAATGGGAACGCTTGCTGTCGTCTATCTTCATCAAACATGCCGAATATGGCACCCGTTCAACCAGCGTGCTACTCAGAGATAAATGCGGCAGTTGTAGCTTCACTGAGCGCCGCTATGATGGCAAAGGCCGTAATCTGGGTCAGCAAACCTTCTCGCTTACGGTAACACCCTAATGCTGCCTGCGCATATGGTCAGCTAGCTCGCCACACTATGTAGCCCGCGCAGCAGCTGAAAAAATGCAAAGACAAAGCTGTGAGGCACACCACAAAACTTAACAATCACAGTCAAAAACGCCTATCAGACCCATAAAAAATTAACAACAAATACCAATTTTACAACCTAGATCATAGTTATTTGCCCTTATTAACTGCATACTTCGGTGGTTGCTAATTTACCCTCCGGAGGACACGCCTTGAAGCAGCCCACACAGATTAGTTGGGATCAGTCGATGATCGAGAAGTACAATTACAGCGGTCCCCGTTATACGTCTTATCCGACCGCACTCGAGTTCGACGACACTTTTACTGAGCAAAATTTATTAACGTCGATTGAGAACAGTCAATCAGACAAGTTGTCGCTATATGTGCACATCCCATTTTGTGCCAAGCTTTGTTATTACTGTGGCTGTAATAAAATCATCACTCGCCACGCCCACAAAGCCGACCAATATATTGAATATCTAGCGGCTGAAATTGTTAAGCGCGCACCATTATTTAAAGACTACACAGTGACTCAAATGCACTGGGGTGGCGGCACGCCAACTTTCTTGAGCCCTGAGCAAATCTTAAAGCTTACCGCACTGATTAAGTCACACTTCAACTTTGCTGAAGTGGGTGAGTTCTCAATTGAAGTTGACCCACGCGAAATCGAGCTAACTATGCTTGATACTTTGAAAGAAGCAGGTTTCAACCGTATTTCTATCGGTGTACAAGACTTCAATAAAGATGTGCAAAAAGCAGTGAACCGCGAGCAAGACGAGCAGTTCATTTTTGACTTAATGTCACGCGCTAAAGAACTTGGTTTTGTATCAACCAACGTTGACCTGATTTATGGTCTTCCGCTACAAACACCAGAAACCTTTGCGCAAACTATTGCCCGCATCATCGAGCTATCACCGGACCGTTTATCAGTGTTCAACTATGCTCACTTACCATCGCGCTTTGCCGCTCAGCGTAAGATTAAAGATGCTGACATGCCAACGCCGCAGCAAAAACTAGACATGTTGCACCAAACCATCGAGTCATTAACCAACGCCGGTTATCAATTCATTGGTATGGATCACTTTGCTAAGCCTGACGACGAGCTAGCACGTCTGCAACGTGAAGGTAAACTGCACCGTAACTTCCAAGGTTACACCACGCAAGAAGAGTGTGACCTACTTGGCTTAGGTGTCTCTTCAATCAGTCAGATTGGCGATTGCTACGCGCAGAACCAAAAAGACTTACGTCCATACTATGAAGCGATTGATGATCAAGGTCATGCCTTATGGAAAGGCTGTAGCTTAAACCGCGACGACGAAATCCGCCGCGCTGTGATTAAGCAAATCATTTGTCACTTTGACTTAGATATGGCTGACATCGACCAGCGCTTTGACATTAAGTTTGAAGATTACTTCGCAGAAGACCTAGAGCTAATGCAGACCTTCCTTGATGACAAGCTGGTAGATATTACCGACCGTCGTTTAACTGTGAGCCCAACGGGTCACCTGCTCATTCGTAATATCTGTATGTGTTTTGATGTGTACTTCCGTCAAAAAGCCCGTCAGCAGCAGTTCTCTCGCGTGATTTAATCACCCGATTTCGATACTGTTTAGATGCAAAAAAGCCAGCGATAGCTGGCTTTTTTAATGTTTGAGCGTGAAGATGACAACAGGTTGTATGGCGATCTTCACCTATAAACTAAACTTCTGTTAAACCGACTTTGCACGTACCTTGTCGTACAGTGCTTGTTTACTTGCCGCTGACATAAATGCCATTTCAACGCCATTGCGCTGCAGCTGTGCTAACTGCTCGTCAGTTAAACCCATTTCAGATTTCACCACGCGATACTCATGGCCAATATCGATGGCACTTACCCCTGGGTCATCAGTGTTTAGGCCAATACACACTCCGGCATCCATAAACTTAGTCAGAGGGTGAGAGTCATAATCAGCCACAGTTGAAGTATGTAAATTACTGGTTGGGCAAGACTCAATACCAATATTGTTGGCAGCCAGGTACTCCATCAACTTAGGGTCATGGATAGCATTAACACCATGACCAATTCGGGTCGCACCTAAGTCTTGAATCGCTTGCCACATACTTTCAGCACCTGCCGCTTCGCCAGCATGTGCAGTAATCGCTAAACCGGCATCACGTACTTGCTTAAAATGGTCGGTAAACAGCTCTCCTGGAAAACCTAACTCATCACCAGCTAAATCCATCGCTACCAGCTTTTCTTTGTGCGCTAATAGGCCATCTAATTCTTGCTGACAAGCCTGCTGACCAAACGAGCGCGACATAATACCAATGAGGTTGACCTCAACATCAAACTGCTTCAAGCCGGCTTGTACGCCATCAATGACCGCTTCAACCACACCTTCAATTGGCAACTTATGATTCATTGCCATGTAGTAAGGGCTGAACCTCAGTTCGGTGTAATCCAAACCTGATACAGCTGCATCCTCGACGTTTTCATATGCAACGCGTTTCACTGCATCTAAGTCTGCCAATACAGCAACCATCCAATCTAGTTTCTTTAAAAAGTTAACCAGATTGTTCTCTTTGCCCTGAATTTGCACAAAAGGTGCAAGCGTTTCCAGGCTTTGCGCTGGTAGCTCAATACCGTGCTTGTGGCCTAATTCCCAAATGGTATTTACCCTGACATTGCCATCTAAATGACGATGCAAATCAACCAATGGTAGTGTTTTATCGATCATACTTTGCCCCTATACAAAATTTGCTCGCCAGTGGTTTGATTTATCGGTCTGAGCATTGAGCAAGTTTAACATAATAATACAAACACACAGTTCTTTAATTAACATAAAGTGACAATTTTCAGCAGAGTTTTCTGATTCAGTGACATGTTTTTTATGCAAGTATCGGGCATACTCAAGCTATCTGACTCGGAAGTTTTAAGGAATAATAATGCGCGTTTCACTGTTATCACTGCTTGCTGTAGCAGCCATCTCAGGCTGCTCAGTCAATACCACTTCTTTTGAAGCTCAAAAAAATGCTTATGATGCAAAGCGCATTAATCCAACGCAAACTAACCAGGCTAAAAATACTCAAACTGACACAACAAAAGCGATAAAAGCAGCGCCAATTATCGCCAAAGACGTGCAAGACCTAATTGATAAAAGCTGGGCACACACTTTAGCAAGCAATCCAGGTATGGCAGCCCAATTTGGTGATGAATCAGCAAAAGGTAAACTCACAGATATGTCGCCAGAAGCACTTGCCCAGCGCCATATCACCACCAAGAGTTTACTTGATGCAGCCAAAGCGATTGATCGCAGCGAGTTGAGCAATAGCGACCTAATTAATTTGACTATTTTGCAAGACCAACTGCAAAACCAGGTCGATATGTACCGTTTTAAGGATCACTACCTGCCAATCACCGCAGAAAGTGGTTTTCATGCCTACATAGCTTCAATTGCCAATGGCCGTTTTAAAACTTATGCCGACTATCAGCACTATTTAGCCAAATTAGAAGCACTGCCAAATTACTTTGCCCAGCAAACATTCTGGCTTAAACAAGGACTTAGCGTTGGTATTACTCCAGCAAAAGTCACACTAAACGGTTTTGAAAACAGTATTAGCCCTTACATTACCGAGCCTAGTGACAGTGGCTATTACCAACCGTTTGAGCAATTCCCTAAGCATTTTACTAAAGCGCAGCGTGACGAATTAACCCTACAAGGCTTACAAGCAATACGCGATAAAGTCATTCCTAGCTATCAAGCGTTTTATGACTTTATGACTGAGGAATACATTCCTAATGCTCGTGAAGAAATAGCCGCATCGGCTATGCCAGATGGTGAAGCCTTTTACGCTAACCGCGTTAGCTACTACACCACACTAGATATGACAGCAGATGAGGTTCACCAACTAGGACTAAAAGAAGTCGCCCGTATTCGCGCTGAAATGCAGCAAATTATCGATGACGTAGAGTTTAAAGGCAGCTTTGCAGACTTCTTACACTTCCTACGCACCGACCCACAGTTTTACCCAAAAACAGCTGAGGAATTGTTAAAAGAAGCCTCATACATCGCCAAAAAAGCCGATGCCATGTTACCTAAGTACTTTGGTAACCTACCGCGCCAACCTTACGGCATAGCACCAGTTCCAGCAGAAATCGCCCCTAAATATACGACCGGTCGATACTCTGGTTCAAACAGCGATGACCAACCTGGTTATTACTGGGTAAATACTTATGCATTGGAGCAGCGTCCATTGTATGAGCTAGAGGCGCTAACATTGCACGAAGCCGTGCCCGGTCATCATTTACAAATTGCCTTAACTAAAGAGCTGGATAACTTGCCAAACTTCCGTCGCTATAGCTATATCTCGGCATTTGGCGAAGGTTGGGGATTGTATTCTGAATACTTAGGATTAGAAGCAGGCTTCTATCAAGACCCTTATAGCAACTTTGGTCGTTTAACCTATGAGATGTGGCGTGCCGCTCGCCTGGTTGTAGATACTGGTATGCATGCCAAAGGCTGGACACGCCAACAAGCAATCGACTACATGGCAAGTAACACCGCACTGTCAATGCATAACGTCACCACAGAGATTGACCGCTATATCTCATGGCCAGGTCAAGCTCTGTCATACAAGATTGGTGAGTTAACCATTAAGCGCTTGCGAGCAAAAGCCGAAAATGCACTCGGTGAAGACTTTGATATTCGCGCCTTCCACGACGCGGTGTTAGAAAATGGCTCGGTGCCTATGCCGATCCTTGAGCAAATGATTGATCAGTTTATCGCTAAGTATCAATCCTAGCTTTGATTGCCGCTAAGTATAAATGGCCAGCAGCGATTTGCCCCTGCTGGCTTTTTAATATCTATCATTTGCTCAAGGCTTGCGTTGACTCTCTTGCCCAGCCCATAATGAGCCATCCAGGTTGTAACTGATATCCATTAATGACTCAGCGCTTCTCCTCAGAACACGAATTAGATAACCAGCAGCTAACTGACTTCTGGCAACAAGTGTCGCAACAGCAACTCATCTGCCGTGACCAGCTAAAGCTTGCCTACGCTTACATTCATCACCCTGATAACAACAAAGCGATCGTAATAAGCAATGGTCGTGTTGAGTCTTATATCAAATATCGCGAGTTAATGTATGACCTGTATCAGCAAGGATATAGTGTTTATGCAATAGATCACCGGGGGCAAGGATTGTCACAAAGACAAACCAGCAACCCACATCAGGGTTTTGTGGCTAACTTTGATGATTATGTTGATGATTTAGAGTTGTTTGTCGAGCAAGTCGTGCTTCCTCAGCAACACGAGCAACTGTACTTGCTGGCTCACTCAATGGGAAGTGCCATTGCGACCCTATTACTACAACGACAACCAAACTGGTTTAACTCGGCGGTGTTTT
Organism: Shewanella maritima; assembly: GCF_004295345.1. Classification (NCBI taxonomy): domain Bacteria; kingdom Pseudomonadati; phylum Pseudomonadota; class Gammaproteobacteria; order Alteromonadales; family Shewanellaceae; genus Shewanella; species Shewanella maritima. The sequence goes on from NZ_CP036200.1 coordinate 2,308,706, forward strand.
CAGCACCCATGTTTGGTATCAAACTGCCAGTACATAAACAATTTATCTTGTGGTTAGCAAGAAGGCTAAACCGTTGCAAATCTCAAGGGGCGCTTTACCATTGCAACTATGTCCTTGGTGGCAGCGATTACGACGCACCTAGCTTTGCTGATAATCACCTAACTCACAGCCAACTTCGCTACCAAGACTACCGCAATACTTATGCGCAAACCCCTAGTGTGCAATTAGGCTCGCCCACCAATCACTGGTTAATTGAAGCCATTGTAGCTGCAGATAAGTGCGTTGAAATCAGCCCTGAAATTAAAACGCCAAGGCTTATCCTGCAGGCAAGCGAAGATAAAATCGTCTGCAACAAAGCTCAAGATGCCAGCCTAAACGACATGTGCCATAAAGTAGTGGTACAGGGCTCGTCCCACGAGGTATTTATTGAGTCTGACTCAATGCGCGACTTTGCGTTAAATAAAGCGCTGTCATTTATGTCACAACACTCAATGACAGCTGCGACTGAATCAACTGCTTAGTGTCGGTGATATTGAGAGGGCGGCTAATAATATAACCCTGGAAGTAGCTACAACGGGCTTGTGTTAATTTGTGAAGCTGCATCTTGTTTTCAATATGTTTGCCGACCACAGGCAAAGATAATTGTCTTGCCAAATCAACTACACCGTTAAGTACGTTGATTGATTCCGTAGAGCTTTCAAGGTTATTTAGATAATGTTGTGACAACTTCACCTGTGAGAAACCTATCCCCTGGATCTGATAAAACGCGCATAAACCAGCACCAAAATCATCCAGCGCGACTTTCAATCCGTGGCGCTGAAGCTCCAATAACTTTAATCTTGCCTCATCAGCATTAACCGAGAAGATGTCGCCTTTAAGCTCAAGCTGAATGTTCTGCAGTTTAACCTTTTTGGACTGGATCTTACTCACCACCATAGAGACAAAGTGGCTTTGATGAAAATGACGCGATGAAATATTGATGGAAATCAGTGGTGCTTGTTGCTCATCTTGCTGTAACTCACGAATTAAGTGGCAAGCTTGTTCAATCGCCAATAACTCCAGTTCAAAAATACTGTCAGACAGCTCGGCAATAGGAATAAATTTTTTCGGCGAAATAAAGCCATGTAATGGGTGATACCAGCGCAGTAAAGCCTCTAACGAATGCAATCGCCCAGCCTGATCGACTACAGGTTGATAAACTAAGGAAATTTGCTCGCTTGCCAACGCCTGTTTGAGCTCATGGCCCAAATCAAATGGGCGCGAATTCTCATCATAATGTGGGTAGTAGATTGCGCAGCCGTTAGAGCGACTATCTTTTGCTTGAACAAGTGCACCATCAGCCCGAGCTAACAAGGTTTGCGGCTCTAATGACTCAATGCCCTCGAATACAACAATACCCACCCGCGCTGAGATCGATAAGTTCTGCTCGGAGACACTGAAGCTACGACCAATTAGCTGTCTAACCTCACTTGCCAACGCCAAGGCACGCTTATTGGCTTGTTCTAACTCCCCACCAAAATTTCGCGCCAGGATCACAAATTCATCAGAGCCAAGGCGAGCCACCGTACCCACATGAGAAAAAGCACCGGTTAGGCGCGCGGCAATTTGAATAAGCAATCTGTCGCCAATCTGCCGACCCAGCGCATCGTTAATCAACTTGAAGTTGTTAAGGTTAATCATTAACAACGCGGAGAACTGGCCGGCCTTGCGGCTGTAGACCTGTAAATCATAAAGCTCATTGGCCAGAGACTCACGGTCAATCAAATCAGTTAAGTTGGACTGACTTGCATTTTTGCTCGGTGCGAGCCGCTGAGTTTTCACGTCACCAGTTACATCAGTAATACTGCCAATAAGCCTTGTTGGGCTGCCTTTTGAGTCCCATTCAACTGTTTTCCCACGATCAAGCACCCAGGTGTAACGTCCAGTTTTGTGCCTAAGACGGTGAACACTTTCATAGTTATCTGTTTTGTTATTGATATAGTTCTGTAAAGTAAGCAGTACCTGAGGTTTATCCTCTGGGTGTAAGCGCGACTCCCACACACTGTAATCATTGTCTAACTCGTAGGCTTGATAACCTAAAATTTCTTTCCAGCGGTCAGAAATAAACACATCACCCGATACTAAATCCCAATCCCATATACCATTGCGAGCCCCCTCTACAGCGAACAACCAACGCTGCTCAGCATCATTGAGGCGCTTGTTACAACGGCTTAGCTTACCGCTTACCAGTTTTAAGTAATCGCGAAGATCGGCGACCTCTTTAGATGGGCTGACAAAATCAGCATCAAAACTATCTTCGCCTACATGCCTAGCACTAGCGCTGAGCCGCTTGAGTGGCTTTACAAGCAACCAGTGAAGCGTAAGACAAAAGAAAATAATCGCTATTAGTCCAGAAGCCTGTACATAGACAAAGCGGGCTAATAGTTGGTCTGAGGCACTAGAAACTAGGCCTGAAATGTCATATTCAAGATAGATAAGGTTAATGGTGTTGGAATAGCTGTAGCGATTGTTACTATTCAAAGGGTAATAGACTTGGATTTCCAGTCGCTCGAAATCAATATCGACAAACGCTTGCTCGTTGGTAACAACATTTTGATGAAGCTGCTCTTGGTATCCCTCAAGTACACTCTTTGCGTTACTCTCACGCCATATAACATGATTGGCGTAATGTATCTCTCCAGACATATCTAGCAGTGCATAAACCTGCATATTAACATCAGTGCCAACCAGGGAAACTTCTTGCTCAATACGCTCTAAATCTTGGTTAGATAAGGCTGACTCAACTACATGGCGCATTCGGAATAAAGAACTAGTAATTTGTTCTGACTTAGATTCGGCAAGGTCTTGCTGCAGTTGACTTCGCTCAACAAAGAACTGGATTGTTACGATCACCGTGAATAGCACCACAACAAAGGTCGGTACCAGTAGGCTCAGGGAGATTTTGGGGAAACGATTCAACATACATCCAATGTAATAGTAAAAGCTAAACAAAATGAATAGCTAACAGAAACTTACCTAACAATAGAATACTGCGTAGGCTCGCTATTAGTCTATAGGGATGAGTCTAAGTATTTTGAATTAAGCACAAAGTTGTAGCTGAAGATTTACAGCAAAGTACCTGTAGGATGTAGCAGCACTTACCTTAAAATCGATTAAAGGAAAACAAACCTAAATGTTGAAACTCGTAAAACGAAAAAAGCCTCATCAATCGATGAGGCTTTTCTCTTTATGTTGGCGGAGCGGACGGGACTCGAACCCGCGACCCCCGGCGTGACAGGCCGGTATTCTAACCAACTGAACTACCGCTCCTTTAGACCGAAGTCTAAATTCTTTTTAAGTCGCTAGCGTGTCAAGGCTAGGGGACTTGCTTTCACTTATCAGTAAAAGCTAATTAGGCGTCTGGAAATGACCTACTCTCACATGGGGAAACCCCACACTACCATCGGCGCGATTGCGTTTCACTGCTGAGTTCGGAATGGATTCAGGTGGGACCACAATGCTATTGTCTCCAGACAAATTTGTTATCTAACCGCTACTTTATTTTTTGTAGCCATTAGATTAATTCGGAAAGCTGTTATTGCTTTTTGTAATTGAGTGTCACTATCTAAGTGCTCTATCTAAAATCTAAGGTTATAACCACCTAGCAAAACCCATCTGGGTTGTATGGTTAAGCCTCACGAGTCATTAGTACATGTTAGCTCAACGCCTCACAACGCTTACACACCATGCCTATCAACGTCCTAGTCTCGAACGGCTCTTTAGAGGTCTTAAAGACCTAGGGATGACTCATCTTAG